>DASWDH010000063.1:0-2709 GCA_036395495.1 Polyangiaceae bacterium | reverse complement strand
TGGTCGATTTCGGCGTGGCGAAAGTGGCGGGGACGGCCGAGCGCACGGCCGCCGGCACCTTCAAGGGCAAAATCGGTTACATCGCTCCCGAGCAGGTCTCGGGAACGAGCGTCGACTGTCGTGCCGACGTGTTCAGCGTCGGCGTCATGCTCTGGGAAGCGCTCGCCGAACGCCGGCTCACCGCCAACGAGACGGCGATCAGCGCCCTGCACAAGCGCTTGCACGGAATGCACGCTCCGATCAGGGATGTGAATCCCGACGTTCCCAAGGAGCTTGCCGTGATTTGCGACAAGGCGACGGCGTTCGCGCTGGAAGAGCGTTTTTCGACGGCAGCTCAGATGCAAGAGGCGCTCGAAGGCTTTGTCGAGAAGGCGGCCATGCGGGTCGACGATAGGGAAATCGGTGCGCTGGTGAGCGAGACTTTTGCGGTCGAGCGAGCACGCATCAACGACATCATCGAGCAGCAGATCGGGCGGGCCTCGGAAGGTCACGCGAAAATCGGCTTGCCGAATCTCGCCGGCGACATGGTCTTTGCCTCCCTACCGCCGGCGTCGACGGGGTCGAGCTCCCCCTCGTTCACGGTCACCCGCGCGGACTTTCGCTCCTCCCATGTGAACCGATGGGTCGTGGTGTTCGGCGGCGTAGCCGTTGCGAGCATCTTGGGGGTGGTGGTGGCCAAGTGGAGCGCCCCGCCCGTCGCCTCGTCCGCCGTCCCGCTGCCGACCGCCTCCGCGTCGCCCGAGAGCAGCGCGACCGCTCCCGTCGAGCCTCGCGAGCCGGCGATGATCACGCTCAGCGTTCGGGTCACCCCCTCCAAGGCCACCGTGCTGCTCGATGGCGCCGTATTGGCGACCAATCCGTTTCGATCGAGCATTGCCAAGGATTCCAAGGCGCACAAGCTCACCGCGAGCGCCCCGGGTTACGTCGCCGAAGAACGATGGATCCAGTTCGGGGAAGACACCACCATCGAGCTCGCGCTGAAGCACACCAGCGCGCGCTCGCCGTCACCCCCGCCCGCGGCGGTCACCGCGGCAGCGCCGCCCGCTCCCGGCTCTGATCTGAGAAAAGCACCGCGCTCGAAGCACTCGATCGACGAAGAGGATCCCTACAAATGACCCGCTACGTTGCGCCGCTCCTTCTCTGCTCGATGCTCGGAGTCACGATCCCGATCGGCGTCGTGCATGCGCAAGAGACGAGTGGGCAGGCCGAGGGGCGCACGCGCTTTCGCCGCGGCGTCGACTTCTTCAAGGAGGGTGACTATCGAGCCGCCCTCATCGAGTTCAAGCGTGCCTACGAGCTCGCGCCCAACTACAAGCTGCTCTACAACCTCGGCCAGACCAGCCTCGAGCTGCAAGACTATGCGTCGGCCTTGCGTTCGTTCGAGCGCTACCTTTCCGAGGGTGGCAAGGAAATCGCGGCCGCGCGACGCGCGCAGGTCGAGGGAGAAATCGAAAGGCTCAAACGCCGTGTCGCTCGGGTGGAAGTCACCACCAACGTGCCCGACGCGGAGATTTTCGTCGATGACGTGTCGGTCGGGCGCACGCCGCTTCCCGCCCCACTTGCCGTCAGCGCAGGGCGGCGGAAGATCAGCGCATTGAAAGGTGGCTTGACGGCGGTGCGCATCATCGACGTGGCGGGCGGCGACTCGACGGCGGTGTCGCTCGAAATTCTGGAGCCTGCCGCCCCCTCCGCGGCGGCACCTCCCTCCACTGCGCCAAGAACTTCACCTTCCGAGGCGACGCGGTCGCCGACCACCGCATCGGCAACGAGCCCGTCGGTCACGCCCGTTGCGCCGCAAGCCTCGTCCGGCAACACCGCGTTCTGGATCGGGATCACGGCGACGGGAGCTCTGGCTGCCGGCAGCGCTGCCGCCGGTATTCTCACGCTGCAGGCCAAAAAGGACTTCGACAGCAACCTCAAGCAATACCCGGGCGATCCTCAAGCGATCACCGATGCGCGCGACAAGACCCGTACGCTCGCCCTCGTCGCCGACGTTCTCGGCGGAGCGGCCATCGTCGCCGGCGGCCTCACGATCATCGCGGCGCTGAGCGGCGGAAGCTCATCGAAGGAGCGCACCCAGGCGTTGCGCGTCGACATTGCGCCCGGTGGATTCGTCGCCTCGGGCCGTTTCTAGCATTTGAGCGCAATCGAGAGGCTTCACCTTTGTGGTCGATCCTTTACGATAGGGCGGTGACCCCGCTCATGGAAACGGCCGTTCTCGCGGCGAACCGCGCCTTTTACCAGGCGTTTGCAGAACGTAACGTGGGTGCGATGCTGCAGCTCTGGGCGCGCGAGCACGTCGTCGCGTGTATCCACCCCGGTTGGGCGCCGCTCCATGGCAGCGAGGCGGTGCTGGCGAGCTGGAAGGCGATCCTCGGCTCGCCGGAGGCGCCGCGAATTCGGTTCACCGACCCCGCTGCCGTCGTCTTCGGCGAGGCGGCGCTGGTGACCTGCGTCGAGCACGTTCGCGACGCCGAGCTCGCGGCCACCAACGTGTTCGCCCTCGAAAACGGCGAATGGCGATTGGTTCATCACCACGCGGGTCCCATGGCGTCGGCCGGAGAGTCTCGTAGACCCATCGTCACGGCCCTGAATTAGTGTCGCTCTTCAGAAAAAATGAGATGAAGCGTGGTCATAAATTTATGCGATAACGAGCTTCCGAGAACCACGGAGCTAACGTCCTTTGGGAGATCCCCCGGCTCTGCCGGG
>DASWDH010000062.1:0-5926 GCA_036395495.1 Polyangiaceae bacterium | reverse complement strand
CACCGGGCGGTCATGCTCGGCCCGCGGGAGTTCCGCCACGACTTGGAAATCGTAAGCGACGGCCACTGCAAAAGCGGGCGGTGCGATCCGTGCCAGCAGCCTGTCGTAAAAGCCTCTGCCGTACCCAACCCGATGCCCGCTGAGATCGACCGCCAGAGCGGGGACGATCACCACCAGATCGTTGTCGATGTCGACTTCCGGTGCATTCGCGGGAGGTTCGGCGAAGCCATGACCTCGATCTTCGAGGAGCTCGGGCGGAGCGCAGCGCAGCGTCATGTCGATGTCGGTCTCGAGCGACGGATAGGCGACGAGCTTGCCGGTTTCACGCGCAGCCCGATCGAGAGGGCGGACATCGACCTCGCCGAGGTGGAGCATCGGCCAAAAAAGAGCGACCGCCCGCGCTTGCGCGAAGGGCCGGCTGGCGAGAACACGCTCCACGATCTTGTCCCCCCGTGCCGCGAGCGCCGCGGGCGGGATGGAACGGCGCATGGCCTTCATGCGCTTGCGCAGCTCGACTTTGGCCTGGCGCCGCAGGACGGCTTCGAGTTCGGAATCAAAAATCACGCCGCTCGATTTCATCGGAGCTCTTTATCCGTAGCATGCCGCTGTGGCATAAAGCTCGTATCGTGCATCCGGCGGTCCTTGTCCCGGCTTTGAACGCGGCCGATACCGTCGAGGCGGTGGTCCGGGATCTGCGCCGCGAGCTCGGCGATGCCGTTCCGATCTTCGTCGTCGACGACGGGTCGTCCGACGGCACCGCCGATGTCGCCAGCGGCGCCGGCGCAACGGTGATTCGCCACCCGAAAAACCTCGGCAAGGGGGCGGCCATTCGCACCGGCCTTCGCGCCGCACGCGAACGAGGGTGCGACGTGGCGGTCACCGTCGACGCCGATGGTCAGCACCCGGCCGCGCAAGCGGCGCGGTTGCTCGAATGTTGCCCGGATCCCGATGCGCTCGTTTTGGGGACGCGCGATCTCGAAAATTCGGGAGCTCCGCGCGGCAATCTGATCGGCAATCGGGCATCGAACTTCTTCGTCTCGCTCTTCAACGGTCGCCGCTTTTCAGACACCCAATGCGGTCTCCGCCGCTACCCGATCGAGGCGACCCTTTCCGTTCGAACCAAAGATCAGCGGTTTGGTTTCGAAGCGGAGATCATTTTCGCTGCTCGGCGGGCGGGCATTGCCGTGGTCGAAACGCCGGTGACCGTGCTCTACCCTCCCAAGCATCGCCACACGACGCGTTATCGTGCGATCCAAGACACGCTTCACATCATCGCCCGCATCGCGGTGACCGCGTTCTACCCCGTACGTTGGTTGCTCGTCGCCCTCGCAGTTCTCGCCGGGGTCGCTCTCGTGCATCTTCTCATCGTCTTCTCGACGCGCATGTTGCCTCCGGCGGTGCATGTGCCCGAGGACAGCGCGATCTCGGATCTGGTGCAGCCCGATCTGCTGCGGGTGGGGCGCGACTATGCTCGTCATCGGGGCAAGATTTGGGAAGTTGCGCTCTCCGGCTCGCCCGAACAGATCGGAGGCCATCTAGTGGCGCTGCTCCGGCCGGAGATGCTGGCGAATGAGGCGGTGCTGTGGGGCGAGCTCGAGAGCAAGGTTCCGTCGGCGCTGACGCGGCTTCTCCTCTTCGACATCGCTCGAATTCGGTTTCGCAACATCGACCAATCGATGAGCGATCG
Organism: Polyangiaceae bacterium; assembly: GCA_036395495.1. Lineage (GTDB taxonomy): Bacteria > Myxococcota_A > Polyangia > Polyangiales > Polyangiaceae > DASWDH01. Next base: position 4,239 of record DASWDH010000062.1, on the reverse strand, counting down.
CTACCGCCGCGAAATCGCGACGGCGGCGTCAGTGTTCGCCCCCGATCCGTGGGAGATGCGCATCCCTTCCTACCAGCGCATGGTCTACCTGCATTCGCTCTACGACGTCAGCCTCTCTTTCGAACATTCACCTCTCATCGGATGCTCGAGCTTTACGCTGAGCGGAGAGTCGGCTGAAGAGGGTCACATGATCTTGGCCCGCACCTTCGATTTCGAAGCGGGGAGCATCTTCGACGAGCACAAGGCCGTGTTTCTGGTGCGCGAGAACGGGCGCCTTCCGTTTGCGTCGGTCGCCTGGCCGGGCCTCGTGGGCGCCGTGACCGGGATGAATGCATCCGGACTGGCGCTCGTCGTGCACGGCGGCCGAGCGCGCGAAGCGCGAACCTCTGGGGACCCCCTCGTCCACACCATGCGCGACGTTCTGGCCGAAGCGCGATCGACGTCCGAGGCGCTCGAGGCTCTGCGCAAACGAGAACCCATGGTCAGTCACATCGTCCTGCTCGCTGATCGCTCGGGCGATGTCGCGATCGTCGAGCGAGCACCCGGCGAGACCTCCTTCGTCCGCCGCGGCTCGAACAAGATGGCCCTCACCAACCACTTCGAAGGTCCTTGGGCAGACGACCCCGCCAATGTGCAGGTAAAGCGGGAAACGAGCACGCTCGCGCGCCGAGGCCGTCTCGACGAGCTGCTCGGGAAGCTCGGGCGGCGGGCCACTCTCGAAGACACGATCGCGATCTTGCGCGACAAGCGAGGCGTGGGTGACCAAGTGCTGCGCCTCGGGGATCGCCGGGCCATCGACTCGCTCATCGCTACCCACGGCGTCGTCATGGACGTGACCGCGAGAGTGATGTGGGTGAGTGAGGGGCCGCATCTCATGGGACGCTTCGTTCGTTTCGACGTCGGCCGTCTTCTATCGCCGGACTACGATCCGAGCTCGGAGCACGAGGTCACGGTGAGCTCTGCCGATTCGGGCATGCAGGAGGCGGCGAAAGCGTCGCCTCGGTGATCGGGCCATCACCCCTGGCCGCCGCCGATGCCGACCCATGCGCCGGCGCAGGCGAGTCCGAAGGCGATGGGGGCGAATGCCAGCGCGAAGACGAGCGCCACCGGGGCCGCGAGGCCCAGCATGACCAGGGTGCCCACGATGGCGAGGCCCGTTGAGAGAGCTGCTTCGAGCACGCTGTCGGCACCGCTCGCCCGAGCCACCAAGTAGCCCGAAGTCGGGAAAGCCAAAAGGACGCTGATGCCGATGAGAACGAGCGGAACCGCGCCGGTCACTTCCCCCTCGTCCACTGCGCTGAAATCCACGCCTAGACGGCGACCCAGAACGACGGCCCCGACGACGCAGGTGATGATCACGCCCATAGTCACGAGTGCACCGAACACGATCCAATGCAGCATCACCGGCCGCTCGGCGCGGCGGAGGGCGTCACGCATCGCTCGCAGCGATGGAGGCGGCGGCAGATTCGGAAGAAGCGACGAGAGCGGGCCATCACCAGAAAGGCGGGGCAATGCCTTGGGAACGAGCTCGCGTGCGCCGAGATACGAGACCACGAGAATCCCCACCAGGAGGGGCAACGACCCGAGCAGCGAAGCAAGGCCGCGCCCGAAGATCAGATGATCGTAGAGCCCGCGCAGCGTGGTTGCCGAAACCCACGCGAGCACCAGGACCTTGTCCACGCGGCGCGCCGAGTGCAGCGGGCGACCGAGCGCGTAGCCCCACACCGCGCCGGCGAACACCCGCGCGATCGTGGCGAACGCACCCCGCACGATCACGAACGGGCCAAGGTGACCCTGCAGCGTCGCGCCGCGAAAGAGCAGGGCCACCTCGACGCATGCAAAGCCGAGGGCAACCGCGGAGCCGAGCAGCACCCCGTCGAGTGGTGCTTTGACGAACCGCGACCGGAACGGCCATACCGCCGCCAGCTTGCTCGCTTCCTCGAGGGGAGCGAAAACGAGCAACATCGCGAGCATCGATTCCCAAGCACCGGTGACTTGCGCTCTCGGGTCTACGCCGATCCACGCAGAAAGAGCGTGCACCAAAGCCTCGACGGGAAGCGCCACGACGACTCCCGCTGCCAGCGCGGCCAAAGCATGGCGCTTGCGCTGTCGCTCCTCGCCCGGATCCGCGGCCGGGTGGCGCCTCCAAAAACGATAGGAGGGAAAGACGATGGCCAGATACAGCGCCATCGGCACCAGAGCGAGCGCGAACCACATTCGCGCTAAGGCGGCGGAATCGAATCGCGCGCGGGGCGTTTTCGCCGCGAGAGCTGCCACACCGCTTCGAAAAGGCCGAGCATGACGTAAAAGCCGAGCAGCCAAACGAGCACGAAGGCAGGCCGGAGACGCGCGTAGATGACGCCGCTCGATCCCACGGCGAAAGCGACGACGGCGATGGTGCGTGCGTTGAGCTTGAGATCTTTGAACGAACGAAAGCGGATGGTCGAAACCATCAGCATCGACAAGAGCACGGTGATGCCGAGGATCGGCCATGACCACGCCTCGACGCTGAGCCGGCTGTCGATGGCATGATTGGCGACGACCAGCGAGATCAGGATGCCCGCCGCGCCCGGGATGGGCAGACCCACGATGTATTTGCCTGGTTTGGTGGGTGCACCGCTGTGACCCGTCGACAGGACATTGAAGCGAGCCAGCCGAACCGCCCCGCACCCGGTGAAGAGAAACGAAGCGGCGAGTGCCGCATGTGGGTGGTGGGAGGAGGTCCACTGATAGACGAGCAGGGATGGCGCGACCCCGAACGCGATGACGTCGGCGAGCGAGTCGATTTGTACGCCGAACGCGCTCTGGGTCTTGGTCATTCGCGCGACTCGACCGTCGAGCATGTCGAAAATCATCGCGAAAATGAGGAGCACCGCGGCGCGGTAGATATCGTCGTCGCCGCCGCGCGCGGCCAGGCGGATCGCGTCGAAGCCGCAGAAAATGCTGGACAGGGTGATGAGGTTCGGCAGCAGAAACAGGGTCTTGCCTAGTTCCAGCTTCCGTCGCTTGCGCACCCTCATCGATGCTCCTCCCTTTGCTACGGCTTCGAGCCCCGCTCGGGGCCGCGGGACCGTGCAGATCCCCGACAGTAGCTTGCCGCATCACCTCCGTCCAGCGTCCCCCTTGATCGGCTCGCCTGGCGCGTCGATCGCCCGCGCGCTCGTTTTTGGCCAATTGGTGCCTCGGGGCGTACGATTGGCGCATGCGGGTTGCGTGTCGCTCGGTCGCCGCTTGGGTGCTCGTTTCTGGATTGTCCGCAGCGCCGGCATGCTCGCACCGGAACCCCGCCGATCGCAGCGCCGATCAACTCAAGTCCGAGATCGCCAACCTGCAGGCGGATCGCGACCGCATCGACGAGCGCCTCGGCGCTCTCGAAGCCGCCGAGCAACAGCGCGAGAGCGGAGGCAAGCCGGGATCCCGTTCGCGCGCGGCAGCCTCGGAGGCGGCCCCTCGCCTTCCGGTGGTGCGTGTAGGAGACGACAAGAACGCGGCGCCCCTTCCCCCGACCGACGGAGAAGCGCCCGATATCGAGACCGGTACTGCCGACCCCCGCCCGGTCGTTCAAGCCAGCGGCTTGCATTCGGTCTCCGACAAGCGAGGCCGTGCCGGCTCGCGATTGGCGAGCTCGGCTTCTTCGGCCGAAGCCAAGCATGACTACGACGCGGCCCTTTCGCTGGTGCGTGCGAAGCAATACGAAAAGGCGCTCGACGCTTTGACCGGGTTTCTCGTGCGTTACCCGGACCATCCTTATGTAGAAAACGCGATGTACTGGCGGGGGGAATGCTTCTACGCGAAGGGAGAGTATGCGCGGGCCGCGGAACAATTCGAGGGGCTCATCGCCAGGTTTTCTTATGGCAACAAGATGCCCGATGCTCTTTTGAAGCTCGGTCTTTGCCAACAACGGCTTGGCTCGCAGGCCCAGGCCGAAAAGACTTTCGCAGAGCTCAAGGATCGATATCCCAAGAGCGAGGCCGTGCGGCAGCTTCCGCGGCAATGAGGCGATCATGAAAGCTCGCGACGTGGCGGTGGTGTCCTCGATGGCGCTCGCTTTGGTCGTGGCGCGCGCGGGTCGGGCCCAGACGACCCCTTCCGGCGGAACGGCTCCCACTGGCGGTTCGACGACCGGTACAGCGCCGGCCACCGCGGGTACGGCAACCCCAGGTACGGCTCCGGGAGCCACCGGTGCGCCGGCGCCGGCGCCACCACCGGGCGGCGCGGTCTACGTGCCGCCCTACGGAG
>DASWDH010000061.1:0-13455 GCA_036395495.1 Polyangiaceae bacterium | reverse complement strand
GATGGCGTTTCGCAGACCCTTGGCCACCGCCGCACCACCAGGTGAGCCGTCGAGCTTGAAAATCCCTCCGCGCATCGGACCCGCAGGATCGCACAGCTCGCCTTGGTCACCGCCATTGCCGACGTAGATGGTGCCGTCGTCGGCTTGGTCGAGCGTTTTCGGCCAGTGCAGCGCCGACGCGTAGTAATTGATGTCGGCCATCAGCTCGGCCGGCTCGGAAGGTTGGCGCTCCCCCGGTCGATAAGGCCGACGAAGAATTCGCGTGTGGTCTTGGTAATAGAAGTAGCCGGGCGCAAAGAGCATGCCCTGCGTCGATGGGAGGCCGCTGAGGAAAGTGATCGGCTCGTCCGCATAACCGTTTTGGTTGTCGTCGATGAGAATCACCACCGCCTGCCAACCGCCGGGGCCGCCTCCGGTGGTGGACGTCGTAGGTGAGGCAACGAAGAGTTCGCCCCCAGGCGCGAACCTGAGCTGGCGCGCGTTGCCGAGACGAGCGAAATAGTGGGCGCAAAATCCGGTCGGCACCTGCAAGAAGCTCACGCTCGGCGCGCCTTCGGGACCGGGGACCGTCACGACACCGGCAGCCGTGTACTGAACCGAGCCGGGCAGCTCGCAGAAGGTGCGCACCCCCGAGCGGTCGCTCGGGTCCTTCCAGGTGCCCGCATCGGCTATCTTCATTCGCTCGGCGTCTTGGCAGGCACTGAGCGCCCACATCGCAACGAGAACCACCGTCAAGGGCCGCAGGCGGGCCGAAGGCCGCGCCAAGTAACACAAATGAAGCACGATGCGTAAGTGTAACAATGCGCGCACCAGCCGACCAGTCAGCACTATCATTACTGCGTCAGATGCTCACTACCAGATCGTCTCATCGGAGTAGCCATAGACCCACTTAAGTACTGACCGGACAGGCGGAACTGGCTGTAGGCGGAGCCGAAGAGGCGAGGCCTAGCGGCGATTCCGGTCTGACGCGCTGCTTCCGACGGCCTCGCCGTCATTTCCGTGGGCGACGCGCGGCAATTGCTGATCGTGATCTGTCATCGCCGAGATCTGACGCAGTCATGCTATTCGGCTTCTTCTTCTTCCCCGTTCACGACCCGCTGCATGTACTCGCGCTCGCGCTGCAGGTAGTCCCGCACGACCCCGCGCAGGCGTGGGTCGACCAGGTGGTGCACGCTGTAGGTGAGCGTTGGCGCGAACCCGCGCGTCTTCTTGTGCTCGCCGCCCGCACCCGGTTCGAACCGTGCAATCTTGCGCTCGATGCACTGCTCGATGGTGTGGTAGTAGCAGACGTTGAAGTGCAAGAATGGGAGCTCCTCGGTAGCGCCCCAATAGCGACCGTAAAGGACATTGCCACCGACGAGATTGAAGGCGCCAGCGATCGGTGTTCCCGTGCCATCGTGAGCGAGAACGATCTCGATGTTGTTCTTCATGCGATCGCAGACGTCGAAGAAAAATTCCCGGTTCAAATAGCGGCGCCCCCATCGGAACTTGTCCACCGTCAGCCGGTAGAACCGGTGCATGACCTCGACCGCTTCGGCCGAGATCTCGTCTTCGCGCAACGTGACGATGCGAATGCCCTGGCGGTCCATCTCGCGGCGCTCGCGGCGAATTTGGTTGCGCCTTTTGGAAGAAAACGTCGACAGGAACTCGTCGAACGAAGCGTAGCCCGCATTGTGCCACTGATACTGCATCCCCCAACGCTGAACGAAGCCGGCGCGATCGAAGTCCTCCGCCTGCGTGAGCGGAAGAAAGAGCACGTGCGCGCCGGAGAGGGAGTGCGCAGCGACCATCTGGCGCACCCCATCGGCCATCGCCAGGATCAAACGCTCACGGTCCGCTTCGTCGTGAACAAGGACGCGCGGACCCGTGGCCGGCGTGAAGGGCACTCCCAAGAGGAGCTTCGGGTAGTAGTCGACATGGAATCGGTGGGCGAGCTCGGCCCACCCATAGTCGAACACGAACTCGCCTTCGCTGTGACCTTTCAAGTAAGCGGGCGCAGCCGCCACCATTTGACCCGCCTCCCACAGCGTCAGGTGCATGGGAAGCCATCCGTTACGGGGCGACACGCATCCGTTCGTCTCCAGCGCATCGAGAAACGGGAAGAGAAGAAACGGCGGCGGGTCGTGGCCGAGCAGGCGAGCCCATTCGGCCCGCGGAATCTCGCTCATGCTGCCGTGGACCCGGAGCTCCATCGCCGCACCCCGTGCGCGTCGTCCGGATGCAGAGTGGTCCATGCCCGTCTGCGTACGCTACCATGTGCGCGCCATGGCGCTCGTTCCGCCGCTCGACCTTCCGCCGGACGAAGTCCGTTCGCTTCTCGAACCCCTGCGGAACCGAGTCTCGGTCGCGGTCTACAACTGCCAAAACGCGTTCGCCGTGGGAGCCATCATTCGAGTCGCCCACAGCTTTCTCGTTCGGGAGATCGTCATCATCGGTACGGCGCCCTGGTACGAGAAGGCCAGCATGGGCATGCAACGTTACGAAAACCTGATCACGCTGCCCGACGACGTGTCTTTTTTCGGTCACGCGGCGGAAAGGCCGGTGTGGGCGGTGGAAAAGGACCACGCGACGATCTCTCTCTACGATATCGAGTCCTATCCGGAGGACGTCATTCTGGTCTTCGGGAGCGAGCGGGCCGGGCTCTCCCCGACGATCCTCGAACGTTCGCAGGCCGTAGTCGGAATCCCGATGTACGGAGTCAACCATTCGTTCCCGGTCGCGGTGGCCGCCGGGATCGTGCTCTCCGACTGGGGGCGCCGCCGGTATGCCCCCGGAGCTACGGTCCCCTGAGTTCAGCGGCACACCGGCCTTTGCACCTTGACTCTCTCGTCGATGCGCGGCTAACTGACGCTCGGTCAATAAGCACCGCAAGGAGAGGCCATGGCCGTCGATATTCCCAAGCTCTTCAACGAGCAACTGCCCGAGATCCTGACCAGGAACGCCGATGAGGCAAAAGCGATCAACGCCAAGTACCAGATGCACATCACCGGCGCAGGGTCGTGGTTTCTCGACCTCACCGGCACGGGGCCGACGGTCACGCCAGGTGAAAAACCCGCGGACTGCACGGTGACGATCGCGGCCGAGGACTTTCAAAAATTGCAGGAGAACCCGGCGGCCGGTATGCAGCTTTTTTTTGGCGGAAAGCTCAAGATCAGCGGCAACCAGATTCTCGGGATGAAGCTGCAGAAGTTGTTCTCGCTCAAGTAGGAGACGGGTGGGCTCTCCTGGGGGGTGACTCGTCGAAGCGGCGAAGAAGCCGGTCGATACGAAGTGCCGCATCCAGGTCCGAGGTTGCATGGGCGAAGTCCATGGCCGCGAAGAGGTGGCTTTGCTCGAGCTCGAGGCATGCCGGATCGCGCTCGAGTAGGCCGACGTAGTGCTCGAAGATGCGGCGCGGTTCGGGCTGCGTCTTCTTGTTCTTGCGAATCGCGTACCTCACGACGGCGTGCAACGCGAAGCGGTGCTGAAGCGGCTCTTGCACGAGATGCCAGCGGCAGACCTGGGCGATCGCGCGCGGCCCCGCGCGGCCGACGCGAGCCAACGCGAAAAGCGAATCGATGCCCACATGGTCGCCGCTCACGTGTGCCAGCACCGAAAGCAGTTTTTTTGCGTCTCCGTCGAGGCGCCGCCAAGCCCACTCGACCAAGAGTGACACTTCGGGCAAATCGTCCTCGTGTTCCACGACCCGCACGCGTTCGACGCCCCGATCGATGAGCCAGTCGGCGAGCCCACCGGTGGTGGCCGCGCCCGAGTGTACGAGCGCGTCGGCGATGTCGAGAGCAAGGGGATTGGAGCGCAGGAGTTTGGTCAGCGCGGCAACGCGAGGAAACGCGCTCTTGCCCGTCGTAGCAAGAGGCGCCGTGACCGGGAAGATCGACACCCCCGAGAGCAGACAGCGTCGCGCGGTGATGACCCAGGTCACCGGTACCGCGCGGAGCTCGTCGAGGAATTGGGCCATCGCGCGATCGTCTTCATGGTTGTCGAGCACGACGAACATCGGCCCCGCTGCGGACAAGTATCGGCGTAGCCCGCGGTAGAGTGCGGCGCGGTCGCGCAGCGTGCCGAAGCGAAGGGCCAGCATTTCGGCCAGAGTTCGCGCATCCCAAGCTCCGACGCGAAACCAATGTGCGCGGCCCCCGAACGCCCCGCGAACGCGATGACCGAGGGCGCAGGCCAGAACCGATTTTCCGCATCCTCCCTGACCGACGAGCGCCAATCGCTGCGGCCGAGACGGGTCGATCGCGCGAACCAGCGTGGCCAGCTCGGCCGCGCGCCCCTTGAGCCCGGTGGGACGGGGAGGAAACAGCGTGTTACTCGGCGAGGCCTGCGGCCCGCCTGCGGAGCTCTTCGGTGCAGAAATCACGTTGCGCCGCTGTTAACATGAGAGAAGGCAGGATGCATCGCGAGCCGACTCGCTCTCACCCCCTCTCTATGTTCTTCCTCCGCACAATCGCAGTCGTCTCGCTGCTCACGCCGATCTCTCCCCTCGCCTGCGCGCGCAAAGACCCGAGCGCTCCTCGGCCGAACGAAGCCACGGTCACCTTCGTCAAGCGGGCTCCTTCGATTGGTCGCCTGACGATCGAAGAGAGCTCGACGAGCATTCGGCTGAGCGGCGAGGCCAGAGCCCCCGGTCACTCCTCGGTCGCGATGACGACCGAGTCGATCGAACGCGAGCGCAAGCGCGAGGAGGTCCTTGCTGTTTTCGAGCGAATCATCACCAAGAAAAAGATCACGTACGAGCAACTCGAGAGACGCGAATATCGCGACGGCAAGGCTGTGCCCACGCCCGTAAGCCCGCTGTTGGGGCATAGCTACATCGCCGAAACGAAGAATTCGATGCTGGTGCTCACCAGCGCGAGCGGCACACCGGTGTCGGAAGCAGAGCGCAAGGAGCTCTCGCGAAGGCTCGCCAACCTCGGCAAGCCCGACCCTTTCCTGGAAGGAATTCCCGACGGCCCCGTGCGTGCCGACCAGGCTGCGCCTCAGATGGGCGGAGGGTTTCTCGAAATCTTCGAAGGCGGCGAGCAGGGAGCCGACGTGGGCAACGTGGATGTTCGCTTTACAGGAACGCGCGGAAGACCCGAAGGGCCGTGCGGCGTCTTCGCATTTACGCTCGGTGTGCAGATGGCCGGCGAGCCGCGCCTCGCACTTCAGCTCCGTGGCGAATTCTTGGTGCGCGTTGCCGACGGCGCTCCCATCGAATTCGAAATGGCGGGCCCGGCTCGACTCGCCGGTCGAGAGAAAGTCGAAGGAGTGGACGTCGCGCTCGACGGAACGGGAGCGATGCGCGCCAGTTGGCGGGTGACGTATCTCTAGCCTTTCGACTCACCAGGTAACCGCCCAGAGCTCGGCGTAGATACCGTCCCCCGGAGCGACGGCGACCCCGGGTAACGCCGGCTTCATCTGGATGACGAGCGCCTTTTGGCCCGCTTGGCGCACGTAGGTGGCTTCCTCGGCGATGAGCCTCACCGAGGGTCCCCCGGTGGCCATGGCGATACGGCCGTTCTCCGACGTCCATCCCTGCACGAAAGAGAGCGCCTTGTTGGTTCGCGGGGGCATCTCGCTGTGCGAGATGGCGCGGGCGAGTCGGCGTGCGTCGCGGCGCTTGTCCTTGGGCAGCGATCCCATCGCCACGCGCAGCGGAAGATCGCTGGGTCCGACGCTGCTCGCAGGAACGTTGTTGGCAGCGAGAATGACGAAATCGGCTTTTTCGGCTCCCCGATTGACGCGGTAAGCGCGCCCCATCCAGCGGCCCTGCCCCGAAGGCACCTGTCCGATTCCATGTGTCGCCGCGGCGAACTCGCGCAGAATGCGACAGGCACGAGGGTGCCGCCCGCTCGGACAGTGCAGCTGCCGCTCGAGCGCGTTCACGTCCAGATCGGGCGGGAGCGGTGGAGCTGTGGCATCCAAGGGCGCGCTCGCCGCTGTCTGCGGAGGTTGCGCGGAAGCAACGATGTCCGGTTTCGACGGCGGAGGAGCCCGGCGGCACGCGGTCGCAGCCAAAACGGCAAAGGCGAGCCACCCCTTGCGCCTCGTACCTATTGACCCGCTCACGCGCGACGGACGTTAGGCGCAATATCCGTAGGACGCAAATGCGCGAGGTCGACGACGCGTGACTACGCCGCGCCGAGACCGCCGTTCTCCCAAAATTGCGCGAGTCGCTCGCGCCCGCGCAGGATGATCGAGAGCGCGACCGTGCCGCGATGGATCAGAGCGGGCTCGGATTTGCGGATGCGAAGAGAGGAGGCGGAGCTCGGCCGCCGTACGCGCAGCGTCTGCAGAGCGGCTTCCTCGATGCAGCGCCCAAGCGCGAGGGCGGCGAGCTCGCCATATTGCTCGAGGCACGTGTCGATCGTGAGCCAAGCGAGAGCGGCGCGACGGGAGGCGTCTTCGGCGACGTTGCGAAGCGCGCGTTCGGTGATCGAATCGGAAGCTTCCGCCAAAGCGCGGGTGGCGAGCTCGGCGCGAACCCCCTGCTGAAGGCACCCATCCAGAAACGCCTCACGCACCAGACCATCCCAATCGAACGCCTCCTCGGACACGCAGCGCGAGGCGGGAACGACCTGCGAAACCGTTTTCTCTTTGCTGTTCGTGGCGCTCATCGCCGTTAGCCTCCAGGCCGGTGTTGTCCGGTCGCCGTTAGACCAGCAAGCTCCATGCCTCGGCCAATAGGGGTCCGTTCACACAGTAACAGGCCGTAATTGCTAGGTGTACTTCGGGCGTGCGTCCGCTACCGCCTGTGACAGCTGTGACGCGGGGCTGGTCACTTGGTCCACACCTGGGTGGGCGCCCACCGTCCAGGCCTAATTGCTGCAGTACGCCAATCTAGCCACGCTGATTCGTCGGATCGGCGGGACGCTGGGGATTCCTCCCACGGTGACCAGCGTCGATGAGTAGCTGCGATCCTCGGCAGCGAAAGCCCATCCGAGATCGCCGTTCGGGAAAACGGCGATGTCATCGGCGCTGTTCGGCGGCGCGGGAAGGATTTCTTCCGGCGCCAGGAAATTGCCTTCGGTGTCGCTGAGGCGAAAGTGCGTTCCCCCGTATTTGCCGAGGCAAAGACCCCCATCGCAAGTGGGATTGTCGATGCTGTCCCACACGACGAGAACCCGGTCGGGGCCATAGGGGGCCAAATGCAGGTTCGCTTCGTCCGCGTCGGCGGTCCTCGACAGCCAAGCGGGTCGTTGCAAGGGGACGTAGGACTCCGAGAGTCGGGTGAACCCGATGTCGTGCGATTCCATCCCGGCTTGGATGGGGCTCGCATAAGGATCCTTGACGCCACGGGATAGCCAGCTGGCGAAGTAGCTGTTGTCCGTCAGTTTGATAATCGATCCGAATTGCGCGCCCGAATAGCCGAGCCATGCGACCTCGGGGGCAAGCAGCCGCGATGGCTGTCCGGCGATGACCAGGTTCGTGCCGACCTGCGGATAGGCGTCCGAGATGCAGAGCGAGGTAAACACGTCCGCTTCGGGGATCAGTCGCAGCCCGAGATCGTGGCTGCACCGCCACGTCCAGCCTCCTTTGACATGGCGCCCGAGATCATCGGCATAGACGAGCTTGTCCCCGTAATGCCCATCCGCCCAGTCCCCTTTGCAGCCGCGCACGACGAAGTACGAGCCGTACTTCGAACCATTGTACGCCAAGCGGCCGTCGAGATAGGTGGAACAGTCGCGCCGCTCGTTGTCCGGATCATCGGTGATGTTCAACGTGCCGGTCAGGGGAGCGGCGAAGAGCTCGTGCCCCTCTTTGACGCGCACGAGAAACGCGGCCGGAGCGACGACGCTCCCCCCCGGAATATCGCCAATCGGCTCGCCAGGATCGTCGCGACGGGTGAGGATCGCGAAGCCGTCGTCGTGCGCGACGAGCCCTCCGAGATCGTAGCCGGGAACGACGATGTCGGCGCCGCGACGCATCTGATCATCGTTCAGCGGCGTTACGTGCACGCTGGTCAGCCGATCGTCGAGCCACGCGACGCGGCTCGCCCCATTGGGCTGGACGCTGAAGGCGATGCGCTCGTCGAGCGGAAAGTCGGCGTACCCGGCGGTCTTGTAGCGGATGTCGTCCTCGACATCGATGACGGTAATGGTGAGCCTCTCCTTCAGCGTGAGTCCACAAACGGGGGCCCCGTTCTCCGGCGTGGGCTTGTAGGCGGTTTGCGCGATCTTGGTTCCACAACCGCAGGCCCCACACGAAAGAGCGAGCGCGAGCCCGTGAGCGACGGCGAGCCGCCCCACCTTCGCCAAGCAATCCGTGCGTCCAGCAAGCATCGTCAAAACCCGACGAGAAGCCCCACCGAGCCGCTGAGGAGCGGGAATTGTAGCATGCCGACGTTGGTATCGACGGCCACACCCGGTCGCGGCGCCAGTCCGATCGCCCGCAGATTCAGCCCGATCGCGGCATTGGTCGTCAAGCGGAGCTCGCCATGAGCACCGACGGCCCCGGCAAAGCTCCAGGCGTCCTCATTTTTGGCAAGGAGGGGTGGGTTGGGTCTGCCCTGGGCTTCGAGTCGGTGCACGCCGGCCGAAAAGCTCGCGCCGAGTTCGATCGGGCGCGATTCCCAGACCAGCATCTTGACCTCCGCCCAACCGAGCTCCTGGCGCACCGAAGCCGACCCTTCGCTGGTCCGGAAGCTCGGACCGATCAGCGGACCCGCCAATAGGACGCCCGCGGCGACGCGCTCGCCGAAGCGACGCGACAGCGCGAAACCGGCGCCGAGGGCTGCACCGAAGCTTGGCCCATCCCAAAGGAGGATCCCTTCGGCTCGAATTTCCCAGGTGGGCCGCGGCGGCGCAACGAGGGCACGAACCGAATCGGGCGGCGGCGTGGCGACGACGCCGACCACATCCGGCGGCGGGGGCTCACCTCCGAACTCGCGCAGGCTCGTGCGCAGAAGGTCCACCGCTCGAATCGCGAGGACGTTGGGTACGTCGGTCCCGCCGGGGGGTTCGATGGTCCGAATGGTCGTCTTGCCGCTCACGCGATCCGCCAGCCAAACATCCACTTTCGTCTTGCTGCCGTGGCGGACGAAGGAGATGGTCGCCAGCGCATCGGCACGTTTGGCCGCCTCTTCGAGCGCGTCGGGGGATCGCGCTTCGACGTTCGCATCGACGATCGTCACCTCGAAGTGTTGCAGGCGGAGCTCGGCGTGGAGCCGATTGAACGCCTCGACCAGAACGGCATCGACGTCGGCCGGACGAAGCAGGACAACCCGCTGGGCGTGCGAAACGAGCGCGAACAGAAAGATGCCGAGGCCCACCATCGCGGCGGAAAATCGGCCTCGTCCGTGCATTCCCAAGCAGTAGCACTGCCGATACCTCGTATCACTGCGTCAGATTCTCGCTACCAGATCGTTCATCGGAGTAGCCATACGCCCCACTCAAGTACTGACCGAACAGGCGAAACTCGCTACCGGCGAAGCGGCAGAGGCGAGGCCTGACGGCCGATGCCGTCTGACGCCTCATTCCGACGGGTCTCGCCGTAACTTACCTGGCCGACACGCGGCAATTGCCGATCGTGATCTGTCATGGCCAAGATCTGACGCGGTAATGCGAGGCAGGAATGCTATTCGAGGCCGGCGATCTTGCGCGCGGTCTTCACGTGAACGCCCTTGGGGTAGCGACGCAGGTATTCGATCGCCAGCGGCTTCGCCGATGCGGCGCCGCTCACCGTGGCGACGGCTCGCATCTTGCCAGCCAGCGCCTCGGCCGCAAAATCGCCCTCGGGCGCCTCCGCCAAGTAGGTGTCGAACCAGCGCTGTGCTGACGCAGTCTGAGCGCGCGACTCGCTGATACGGCCGAGCAGGAAGGCAGCCCAGGCGCTGTGGCCGGTGCCTGAAAACCGCTGTCTTAGCGCGTGAAGAGCCTTCTCGGCGAGGTCGCTGCGCGTGGTGTAGCGGGCGGCATCGGCGAGCGACCGGAGATCGAGCGCCGAGCAGCCCGAAAGACAAACGTCGATGCCGCGTGCGTTGGCGCCCGCCACGACGGCCTCGTAATCGCCACGCGCCAACCAATCTTGCCAGGACTCGTGCCGTGCGCCGACCCTGAGGTTAAGCGGCGCCACGGCTGGAGCCGAAACCGGTGCAGCCTCGGGAGCGTTCGGGATGACCGCGGGTTCGGACGCGGCGGGAAACATCGGGGCGTCGACCGCGGTGACCGACATGCTCCGACTCGCGACGGCGGCGCGGAAACGCTGCCCAGCACGAACCACGATGGGTCCGTCGCCGAGCGGGCTACGAACTTCGACGGATCCCTCCTGCAGCTGCAGATCGATTTCTTCTCCCAGGGCATCCCAGTTCAAGACGAAGCGCGTACCGGTCACGCGCACCTCGAACGGTCCCGCCACGAAGGTCCAGCGGGAGCCGTTGTGATGTGTCACGTGCGACGCTGCCGATCCCCTTTCGAGCAAGACGCGCGCGCCGTTGCTGTACGTGTCGTCGACGCGCAGCCGCGTGCCCGGTTCCGCCTGGAGCTGGGAGCCGTCGGAGAAAAGAAGCTCGACCGACGACGAAGGGGGTGCGCTGACGTACGGACCTTCGAGCCCCGATCCTCCATGCACCTCGTAGCGGAGTGGGCGCGGGCGAAAGATCCAAATCGTCGCCGCGCAGCCCACCACCGCAGCCAGCGCCACGGCCATCCGAAGAGGCACGCGCGGACGCGCAGCGTAGCGTCGCGAAACCGCAACACTCACCAGCCGCTCGCAACCCTCGCGGTGCACTTCCGCCGCAATGGGTTCGGAAGCGGCTTCGCGAGCCAGCAAACCAATGGCCGAGAGCTGGTCGAGCTCCTTTTTCCAATTACTCATGGCGCTCCCCCAGGTGTCGCTCGATGTAATGCAAGAGCGCCGGCTCGCGCGCGGCTTGGCGCAGGAGTTGCTCTTGAGCGCGGATGATTTCTCGTTTGGCAGTCGAGTCCGACACGCCGAGCGCCGCGGCCACCTCGAGAATCTCGCAGCCTTGCACCACCCGGAGCACGAACGCGAGACGCCGGCGGGTCGGCATTCGCTCGAGCAGTCGATAAAGCGCTTCGAGAGCCTCGCGACCTTCGACATCGCGGGGGGCCACCGGCGTATCAGGCAAGGATCCGGAAGGGGACAGGCTGACCCAGCGCCGGATCTTGCGGCGGCGCAGCTCGAGCGCAACGAGGCGCACCGTCACTCCGATGAGAAACCCACGCAGCGCCGCGCCGTTGCGCAGGGTGTCGGCCGAGCGCAAAAACGCGACGAAGACGTCCTGCAACAAATCTTCGATACCGCCGTCGGGACCGAGGCTCGCCCGCACCACCTTGCGCACGAGCGGCGAATATCGGTCCCACACCACCGCTACCGCCTGCGCGTCGCCCCGAGCGACCGCCTCGACGAGCTCGGCATCCCCCAGTCGCTGGTAGGGGAAACGGGAGACCGGAGCGACCGGCTCGGGAGCGGGTGAGGTTCGAATCAGCGGCACCATCGGTTTGTTGCTCTGCGGCGACCTCGCAGGCCACCGAAATCGGCGAAGGTGCTACGCAGGCGGCCGAAGCCGCGCCGAGTAACACAAACGACTGGGATTGTTCGAGTGATCTCCACGTCGGAGATACCCCTCAGCCGCCGACGGAGAATTATGATCCACCTGCATCACCCTTTTACGCCTCAAGTCGACAGGTGCGGCCTCCGTTTTCCGTCCACACAGCTCTTGTTGGCTTGATGAGTTTCACAGCTTGGTAGCCGAGTGTGTGCCGCCGCGCGTATTCGACCTTCAGGGTCGCTTCATGTGCGAGGCGCGGGAAGTGAAGGCATCATGGTCATATCCATCGTCGAGCGGCGCATTCATCACAGAGCGAGCGTGGCGGCTACCGCCATCGTGTGGATCGAGGAACAGCCTCCGGTTCGTTATCTCGTCGAAGATCTCTCGGCGGGCGGCGCGCTCCTCACGGGCGGCCCTAGCCTGCCGATGGGGCAGACCATCGGCCTGTCGCTGCACATCCCGAGCCAGCCTCCCATGGTCATCGACGGCTCGGTGGTTCGATCTTCTCAATCCGGATCGGTCGCCCTCGCGGTGGCCTTTCGTAGCCTCAGTCCGGCCGACGAAGATGCGATCCATCAGGCAGTGCTGTCGGCCCTCGAGGCACAAAATCGCGGCGAGTGCCCCTCGCGGGTGGTGCTGGTGATCGACGATTCGGAAATCATCTGCGAGACGTTGCGACGGGATCTCAGCACCCTCGGCCACGAGGTCGTTTGCGCCCGGACCCCGACCGAGGCGAATACGCGCATTCACGACCCCTACGCCCACTTCGACATCGCGATCGTCGATTTGTTCGTGGGGGAGCTCGACGGAGTCGAGCTGCTCGGCCAGGTCGCCGGCTACCATCCCGGCGTCCACCGCGTGCTGATGTCGAGCCGGGTGGCGCCCGATCAGCTGAAGCTCGCCAAGGTGATGGGAAAAGCCGACGTGATTCTCCCCAAGCCATGGACCCGCCGCGCGCTGATCTCGGCCATGCCGAGGTAGCCGCCGTTCGGCAAAGCCGCAGGCGGGCCGTGAGGCCGCGCCGAGTAACAAAGCCGCAGGCGGGCCGTGAGGCCGCGTAATTCGTCATACGATAAGCGAAAAGCAATTGCGCAAAGCCGCGCCCGTCGTTTATTAAGAATGCTCTTAAGAGAAGGCGAAGCCCCGTCGAGGATCCGGGGCGTCGCTTTCTTCCATCAAGCGAGGGAAGAGGATGACGAAGGGTTACGCGTTGGCCCGGTCGCTTGCGCTCATCGCGCTCGCGTTCGGATCGGGGATGATCTGTACTGCGTGCAGTGGGCAACCGGACTCTGGCGACTTCCCGGCTGCGAACGAAAGGGCCGACGGAGGCAAAGGCGATTCGGCTCCGTCGGTCATCGGATTGCCCGACGGCCAGATACCGCCCGCCGACGTTTCGCACGGCAACTGCAAGCCGATCGCTTGCAGCACCGAAGCGGGCACCTACTGCGGGCAAATCGGCGACGGCTGCGGCGGTACACTCGACTGCGGCAGTTGCCAAGGGGGACGCGTCTGCGTGTCGAACGTGTGCTCCATGCCTGTCGATGGATGCGTACCACTCACCTGCCTTCAGGTAGGCGGCACGTACTGCGGGCGTATCGGGGATGGGTGTGGACGTCTCCTCGATTGCGGGAATTGCGCGTCACCCCTCGAATGTGGTGGCGGCGGTATCGCCAATGTGTGCGGCGCCGCCGCGGACGGGGGAGCCTGCACGCCCACGGTTTGCGGTGTGGCCAATGGCCAATACTGCGGCGTCGTCGGCAGCGGGTGCGGCGGCAAGCTCGATTGCGGCGGATGTCCCGCCGGTCAGAGTTGCGGAGTAGCGGGTGTCGCCAACCTTTGCGGGATCGTCGGCTGCACACCGGGCGCCTGCACGACCCCCGGCGGCACGCACTACTGCGGCGTCGTCGGCGATGGTTGCGGCGGCAAGCTCGATTGCGGCGGATGCCCCTCCGGGCAGA
>DASWDH010000060.1:0-24841 GCA_036395495.1 Polyangiaceae bacterium | reverse complement strand
CGGAACTGGCTCTCGGCGAAGCCGCAGAGGCGAGGCCAGACGGCCATTCCGGTCTGACCCGCAGCTCCGACGGCCTCGCCGTAAGTTACGTGGCCACCTCGCGGAAATTGCCGATCGCGATCTGTTATGGGCAAGATCTGACCCAGTCATGCTAGGCTGCTCTTTCGCTGGCGGTGCGCAACGCTTCCAGTAGGCGGTCGAGATTTTCGCTCACTTCGCCGGCAAGCCTGCGCGGCACGGCGCGCGTTTCGCCCAGCAGCTCGCGCAGACGTTTGGCGACGTTGAGCAGTGCCGCCACATCGCGCTCCTTCTGCTGCCGCTCGTCGACCGGGAAGACGACGTCGCGAAACTGCCGCGCGACCGCGGGCAGGCCCGCGCCCTCGTCCAGCACGCGTTGGCGGATCGCCCGCACGGCGTCCTCGGGAACTCCTTCCTGCTCTTCGGCGCGGCGCAAGAAATCCACGGCTTGGTAGCTGGGGATCGCCGTGGAGACGCCATCGCGGGCGAGAACTTCGGGCGCGCGCTTCTTCAAGAAGAGAAATGACCCGGTCAGCTTGTCGACCGTGTCTTGACGCAGGTGAAGCTCGAGGCGGGCATAGTCTTCGAAGGACGCGTAGCCCCAGCGCCGGAAGTCGCCGCGACGGCGGGCGCTGCTCAAGCCTTCGGCGAGCTCTATCCAACTCGCCTTGAAACGACGGGTGCATCGGATCAGCTCGGCCCGCTCCGGATCGTCCGCGTGGGCCTCTTCGGCAGCAGCGAGGGCGACGTCGGTTTTCGTCCGCGGCATGCCCACTTCTGTAAACGCTTGCCTAAGCGGCGGCAAGACAAGGTACCCGCAAATGCGCTAGTCTCCCCGGGTGGTACGCGGTATTACAGCTCTCGCCGGGACGTTGTTCGCGCTGGTGTTCGGCTTCATTCTGGTCGCCGCGGTAGCCGACGCGGGGCGAGCCCCCGGGGGGACGCCGGCGGAAGAACCCGCGGTCATGCCCGCTGTCGTCGAGCTGCCGGTCGTCTGGGGACCGGTGCTCCCGTTTTCGTCCCCCGAGCGCGGCGTTCCTTTTGGCAGCTTGTCGCCGGTTCGCATCGCCAACGTGAACACCCGAAAAGCGGCTGCTCTGCAGCTCTACGATGCGCGCGGCAGAATCGAGGAGGCAGCGGTCGCGGAGCTCGACGAGCTTCTCTGCGATGCGCGAGATCCAGGCAACGTGCGCACGACCGTTCTCGACCGGCGCCTCCTGCAGCTGCTCTATCGCGCCGCGTATCACTTTCGCGCCAAGAAGGTGCAGGTGATCTCGGCGTTCCGAGAAGCAGGACAAAAATCGGAGGGGCGCCACGCGCTCGGCAGAGCCATCGATTTCAGGCTGGCCAATGTGTCCTCATCGGCCCTTGCCGTCTATTTGCGCGGACAAGCTCGCGTCGGCGTCGGCCTCTACACCCACCCCGGCACGCAGTTCGTACACCTGGATGTTCGTGACCAGAGTTACTTCTGGCTCGACACATCGGGGCCCGGCCGAAGAGGCACCATGCATCAGATGGGCGGAGGAAGACGTGTGGTCGCGCGCGACGCGGTCTACGCGCCGAGCGGCGACTGGCCGGAGGGAACCAGGCCCTCGCCGGCACTGTTCGTGGACATGACCGAAAACGACAACTGAAACGGCGAGGGGCCGATGAGGAGGCATGGGCGCCATTCTCGCCTTCGTCGCCGCATGGATCGGGGCCGGCGATCTGCGCATCCACGATATCCAGGGAGCCGCTCACCTGTCGCCGGTCGTGGGGCAGACCGTCGCGCAGGTGGAAGGCGTCGTCACCGCGCGCTTTGGCGGTGGATTTTACCTGCAAGATCGCTTGCCCGACGCCGACGACGCGACTTCGGAAGCCGTTCGCATCCGCTCGCCGGGCAGCGTGAACATCGGAGACGTCGTGCAGGTCACCGGCACGGTGTTCGAGGTCCGAGCGGAGTGCACCAGCTGCGCGCCCGGCAGCGAAGCGGATGCGAATCTCACCACGACCGAGATCGCCGCCAGCGACGTGGCGGTCGTGGGCCGCGCCGAGCTTCCGGTCCCCATTCGTCTGGGTCCATTGCCCGGCGAGCGGTCCCCCCCGACGGAGGTCGTCGAGAACGACGCACTCGCGAACGTCGAAAGCGAATCGCCCTTCGACCCTGCACAAGACGGCATCGATTTCTACGAGAGCCTCGAAGCCATGCGCGTTCGGGTGGACGACGCGATGACCGTCGGACCAGCCTTTCACCTGCCTGGTGACGCGAGCGAGATCGTCGTCGTTGCGCGAAGTGGTTTCGGCACCGGGCCCCAGAGCTCGCGAGGTGGGCTCTTGCGCGCTCCGGTGGACGACAATCCCGAGCGCATCTTCGTGAGCCATGCTGCTGGCCTCGCTTTGCCCGACGTCGACGTGGGCGACACGTTCGTGGGTCCCATCGTGGGGGTGCTCGATTATGCGTTCGGCCACTTCCACCTCATCCCGACCGCGCCCTTGCCCCCGGTCGCGGCCGGACCGCCCGCCGAATGGCAGACATGGCCGGACCCTTCGGCGGACGAGCTCACGGTCGCCACGTTCAATCTTCAAAACTTCGCTCCGCAGGCGTCCCGATCGAAAACGATGCGATTGGCCGAATTATTGGCGCGCGATCTCGGGGCGCCCGACCTCGTCGCGGTGCAGGAAGTACAAGACAGCAGCGGACCTCTCGACGACGGCACGACCGACGCAAGCCGCACGTACCAGGCTCTCATCGAGGCCATCGCCGCGGTGGGCGGGCCCGTCTACCGGTTTTGCGACATCGCGCCCGAGGATGGGCGTGACGGAGGGGAGCCCGGCGGCAACATTCGGGTGGGATTTCTGTTTCGCACCGATCGCGGGCTGTCGCTCGCCGAGCGGCCCGGCGCGTCTTCGCTCACGCCGAACTTCGTTCGCGACGTCGGCGCGACACCCGAGCTTGCGTTCAGCCCCGGCCGAATCAGCCCGAGCGACGAGGCCTTCTCGCATAGCCGCAAGCCGCTGGCCGCCGAATTCGCCTTCCGTGGGACACCGATCTTCGTGGTGGGTGTTCACTTCAATTCCCAGCGCGGCGATCCGCCGGTCTTCGGCCGCTTCCAACCTCCAGGTCACCCCTCCCGTGTCCAGCGCACCGCGCAGGCGCGCATCGTGGCAGATTTCGCGCGGCAAGTGCTCGCGATCGATCCCGGCGCCAAGGTGCTCGTTCTCGGCGACATGAACGATGTCGCGGCGTCCGCGCCGCTCGAGGCTCTGACCGAAGCAAACCTTGAAGATTTGCTTGATATTCTCCCTGAAGGCGACCGATATACCAGCATTTTCCAGGGCAACGGCGAGGGACTCGATCGGGGCCCCGCCAGCCGCGCTCTCGCCGGCGCGCTCCGCCGAATCGCGGTTGTCCACCGCAACGTCGACTTCGCTCGCCGGGTGAGTGATCACGATCCGATGCTCGTTCGATTCCAGATTGCGGCCCCGGCAGCGGCGCGGCGGTTCGAAGCTGGTTGCGCATGCTCGAGCCGAGCGCCGCCCGGGACGAACGGCGCCGCCTGGATGCTCGTCTTCGCATGGTTCGTCGGAACGGCCGTGAGGTTGGGGTGGCAGGACCATTTCTTGTCGACACGGATCTTCTCGAGTAAGGATCGCCAGATGACGCATCGGCTGACCGCAGGCGCTTTCTTCGTCGTTCTCGCGTCATGTCTGACGCCCAAGGCGCCCGAATCGGCGCCCGGCTCGACGAGCAGCGCGGCGAGCACCGGGGGCGGAGACTGCAGTCGATTCAAGGTTCAGAACAAAGCCCAGCTCGAAGACTGCAAGCAGCGTTGCAGGGAAGAGCAGCGCGACCAGTCGCGCTCGTGTAGCAATCCCAATTGTCAGGAGGGCATCGGCCAGGCCATGGGCATTTGCATGGGCAAGTGCGGCGAAGCCCAAAAATCCGCGCAGCAAGCGAAGTGCTACAAGGAATGAGCCGGCTAACACGACTGCCGCTGTCTTGGCATCGGCAGATCACGTTCTGAAGATTGCAGATTTGGCGCCGACCCAACGCAAACTACGGCGACGCTCCGCCGATCGATCTGGTAGCGGAAATCTGCGGCCGTAGTGCTAATGCCGAGCGCCGTCACACCCTGAAGATCCCGCCCAGTGTTCGGCCGAGGAGCGCGCGGGCGAGGGCGACGGCGGCGGCGATAAAGAGCATGGCCCACACGCCGAGCGCCGCGGCCACCCAGCGACCTTCGCCGAGCACTTGGAAGAGCTCGTAGATCGCCTTGGTGATCGGAAATGTCGTCTGCTTCTGCGCCAAAATCAGCGAGTCGGATACCTCGAGCATCGAGAGCGCGAACGCGAAAACTCCGCCGGCAAGAAGGTGGGGGGCGAGCAGGGGGAGGGTGACCCGCCGGAACGAGCGAAACGCGCTCGCGCCGAGATTGCGGGCAGCCTCTTCGAGGACGACGCTGATCTGCGAAAATCCAGCCGCCGCCGAGCGGACGACGAAAGGCAGCCGGCGGACGGCATACGCGATGACGAGGAGAATCGTCGGATCACGGGCGGGGTTGAGAAATGCGAACGGGCGACCGTCGCGCGAAATAGCCAGATAGCCGAACGCCATGACGAGCCCCGGCACGGCGAGGGGAAGCATCGCTGCCGCGTCCAAAACGTGCCGCAGTCGCGAGCGACCGCGGACGACGACATAGGCCGTGGCGACGCCGAGAAGCATATCGAGCACGGTCGAGAGGGCCACGTATTTGAGGCTGTTCTCGATGGAGGGGACGACCAGGTCATGTCCGAGGGCCCTCTCGAAGTGAGCCAGCGTGATCTTCGAAGGTAAGACCGTTCGGTACCAGTCGCCGGCGATGGATGCGAGCACGACGCCGATGTTGGGGATGGCGGCCAAGAGCACGAGCACCGAGAAGCACGCGGTGCACGCCCATGACGCCCCCTGACCAAGCTGCCGGGGCTGCCGGCGCGCACTGCTTTTCGTCGCGAGGCCATACGTTGCCCGACCGAAGGTGAGGCGCGCGAGGCCGTAAAGAGAGGTCGTCGCAAAAAGGACCACGACGACGAGGGCATACACGAGCGGGTTACGGCCGATGTCTTTGAGTCCGGCGAAGATCTGCACCGCAGTGATGGTCGTGTAATCGCACATGAGCGGGACGCCGAGGTCGGTCAACGCCCAGATGAAGATGATGGTGATCGCCGCGAACGCGCTCGGCGCGATGAGCGGCATCGTCACCTTGACGAGCTTTCGCAGCCCCGTGCACCCGAGGTTCTCGGCTGCTTCTTCCATTTCCGGATTGAGCCGGGCCAGGGCGGCCGACACGTTGAAGTAGAGAATCGGGTAAAGGTGCAGCGCGGTCAGGATCACGACGGCCCAGAAGCGCCCCGCCCGCAGCCAATCGTACGGATGTGCCGGACTCATCCAGCCGAGCTCGATGAGCAAGGCGTTGAGGGCCCCCGTCTGGCCGAGCAGTTGCTTGATGCCGAGCGCGCCCACGAAAGGCGGCACCATGAGAGGCAGCGGGATCAGCGCCGCCAGCGCCTTTTTGCCTGGAAACGTCCAGCGGTCGAACGCGAACGCGGTGGAAAAGCCGATCGCCGAAGCGATGAGGGTGCTCGCCGTAGCTACGCCGAGGGCATGGGCGAACCCTTCGACGTAGGCGGCGTTGCGAAAGACGAGCGTCAGATAACGCAATGTCGGCTTGCCATTCGGATCGAGAAAAGCGCCGCGAAGGCTTTCCCAAAGTGGCCAGAAGACGAAACAGGCGAGCACCAGCCCGAGGCCGAAGAGAAGGCCGAGCACCAACGGCTCGCGTCCCCGCACGGGTCAGCCACCCTCGCGGGCAAGCTCGGCGACCCTGCGGTACTGCGAGCGGAAGCCGTCGAGCAGCTCGTTCGCGAGGACGACCTCGTCCACGGGGTTGGGCGACGTCAACGCCGAGCGGATGCGACTCTTGGCCGCGGCATAGTCGACGACAGCGACGTCGTCGAAGAGCGCCGTCGCGTGGGGCGGAAAGCCGTTCGCCGAGAGCGCTCGGTAGGCGCGACCGAGATCGTCGTGGACGTCGACGCACATCACCCGGACGACGAACGCGATCGTTCGATAGAGCGCACCTGTCCAGCTCTCGTGATACGTAAAGGACCGAGCCTGCTCGTAAGGTTGCTCGGTGGGGTCCGACCGAAGGGGCTCGTAGGCGGCGGCGTAGAGCTCGGGCAAGATCGGTAGGCGCCGCAGAGCATAACGCTCGGGACCTCCTGGCGTACCGACCTTGAAGTTCCAGAGCTTCTGGCCCTCGGGTGAGAGCACGAATTCGAGAAACTCGAGAGCGAGCTCTCGGTGGGGAGCGCCGCGCAAAAGTCCTATGGGGTCGGCGTTCATCGAGGTTCCGCCGGCAGGCGTGATGAATCCGAGGCGGGTGCCGGCGCCTGTGCTCGACGCCTCACTTTGAAAACGGCCATAAAAATCGAGACACATGCCCGCGGCGGCGTCGCCCACCGCGACGTCGAGCGGGATCTTGGGGGCCGAATCGCTGAAGTAGCGAGCGTTGGCGGAAATGCGGCGGATGAGGCGCATGGCGCGGTCCCAGCCTTCCGCCGGCGCTCGGCTCTCGAGGTCGACCATCGCCGCTCCTTCGCTCGCGAGCTCGGCCGCGCGCGCATTCATTTGCTGCTGGATCACCATCTCGAACGCCTTGGCCGACGAACCGCTCTTGCTGGGATCGGCCAGCGCGATTTGTCCGAAATAGATCGGATCGGCGAGATCGGCCCAGCTCGAGGGAACCTGCTCGATCCCGAGCCTCGTGAGCGAGTCGCGGTTGTAACAGATGCCGTAGCCGGAAAGACAAGCGCCCACCCATCGCCCGTCCTTGTCCCAATACGGTTCGCCGCCCACCTTCTCGGGAATCCCTGCATCATGGAAGAGCTCGGGATGGGACCGCACGATCCCCGAATCGACGAGGCGCCCCGCAGCGGCGTGAAGAATCGAGTCCTGAGTTCCTCCGCCGAAGAAAAGATCGATTCCAATGCCGGCGTCGGATCCGAGAAACATGCGCCGCGCAAGCCTCTCGTGATGCTCGTCGGGCCCTTCTTCGTTCGGCTGCATCGCGGGGCTGGCGAACGCGGCTGCGACCCTCGATGTCCAGGGCAGGCCGGCGTGCGTCTTCCAGTAACGTTCGAAGGACACGGCGTACTCCGATGCAAGAAAGCGGGTGATCTCGTTGCTGCCACCGGGGACGCGCCAATCGATGCGGACCGCCCGCCCTTTACCCTGCATGTGCGCGCGAAACGCCCGCGCGAATTCGTAGCGGATCGGCTCGTTGTGCGGCGTGACGATGGCCAGGGGCTCCCCCTCGCGGTCGAGGAGATTGGCGGTAGGCCGCAAGAGAAACGGCAGCACGAGCACGGCGCCGAGCGCAAGAGACGCGCTCGCGGTGGCCGCGCCCGTCGCGTGTTCACGCATCGGACCCGTCGAAGGGCAGGAGGACCACGTCGGCCGGAGAGACGGTCGCCACGACGCTACGATCGACCGGCGAGGAGGCGGCGCCGGGGTTGAGCTCATAGACCCGCAGGTACAGGTTTCCCGAGCGCAGCCGGTGCTCGGCGATCTCACCGAGATAGGTGGTGGCATCGAGCGTGCCGGCGATAGCATTGGGAGGCGAGGAACCCACCGAGGCGGGCGCAAGGCGCAGGCATTCGGGGCGGAGCGATACCCAGACCTTGAGATCGTCTCGCACGTCCCAATCGGGGCGAACGGCCAGGAGCTCACCAGCCGCCGTTCGAACGCGAACCTCCTTCGCCGATGTCTCGGCCACGGTGCCTTCCAGAAGATTCGTCTCGCCGATGAACCCGGCCACGATGCGGGAAATGGGCCTTCGATAAATCTCCGCGGGGGCTCCAACTTGTAGGATCCGACCTTCCTTCATCACCCCGATGCGGTCGGCGATGGCGAGTGCCTCTTTCTGGTCATGGGTGACGTACACGGCCGTGAGTCCCGATCCCTTGCAGACGCGGCGAATTTCGTCGCGCATCGAATGGCGCAGCTTGGCGTCGAGATTCGACAGCGGTTCGTCGAGAAGAAGGCAGCGCGGCCGTACGACGAGCGCGCGCGCCAGAGCCACCCGCTGCTGCTCGCCGCCGGAAAGCTGATCGATCCGCCGCGCGGCGTGGCGCCCCATGCGAACGGACTCGAGCGCGCGCCGGACTTGCTCGTCGATCTCCTGCCGCCCGATGCCGCGTTCGCGCAGCCCGAAGGCGACGTTCTCCGTGACATCGAGATGGGGCCACAGTGCGAAACTTTGGAAGACCATGCCGGTATTGCGGCGGTGGGGGGGCAGACGGGTTACGTCTTCGTCACCGAAAAGCACTGCGCCACCTTCGGGGATCACGAACCCGGCGATCGAGCGCAGCAAAGTCGTCTTCCCGCAGCCGCTCGGGCCGACCAGAAGGAACAGCTCGCCGGGCTCGACCCGGAGGTCGACCTCGTCGAGCGCTACGGTGTCCCCGAAGGAGAGGCGCACCTTGCGGAGGGTCACGGCCGTCATGAACGGGGCGCCGTATGTTAGAGCATTTCGCCCGAGGAGCCCTGAAGCTCGAAGCCTGCGTGTACGTGCAGCTTGACTTGATCGGCAACTCAGCGGAACTCTGGATTCAAGGCGCCGATGCAAGAGGTCGATTTCTACGAGCTTTCACGCGCGGTTCAGGATCGATTCACGGGCTCTTTGCGCGGCGAAGGGCGACCGCTTCCGCTTTTGGCCATTCGCGTCGGTCCCTCGCGCGAAGTCCTCGAGTGGGCCGGTATCGCCGTAGGCGCGGCCCTCGTTCTCGTGGGATTCTTCCAGCTCGGGCTCGGCGATCTCAAGAGCAGTCTGGCGAATCATCCGACCACCTTCATCGCAGTCTACGCCGGTATACTGGCCACGATTTCCATCGCGGCGCTCCAAGTGGCGGCGAGGACGCGGGCGCGTTGGGCGCTGCCGTACCGGGCGGGCATTTACCTCTTTCCGAGCGGCGTGATCGATGCCCGAAGCCACCGTCTGCGGGTCTTTGCGTTGTCTCGCCTGGTCAAGCCGGTGGTCACCGATAACGCTCTCGCGCTCACGTTTCCGGAAGGAGCGACCTTCTCGTTTCCGCTCGCGGTGAGCGGTCACAGCGAACAGGTGAGGGCCACGATCGAGCAAGCCGAAGCCGAGCTGGAAAAGGCTCATGCCGCCGCCGATAAGAAGAGCCTCGGCGTGCTCGATCCGCTCGTCGACATCGGGGTCGTCAATCCCTTCGCCCCGACCGCACGCCTGCTGAAGAATACGCCGATCTGGGCGCGGCAGCTGTGGGTGCTCGGCGCTCTCGTCGGGCTCATCGTGGCGCCGGGCATCTGGTTTCTGCGAAACCGCGCCAGCGACAAAGCGATGCTGATCCAGGCGAACAGGGAAGCGACGGTAGAGTCGTTCCGCAGCTATCTTGCTCGGGGCGGGCATCAGAGCGACGTGCAAGAAGTTCTTCTTCCGCGGGCCGAGCTGGCCGAAGCCGTCAAAGAAGGCAACGTGGACGCG
Organism: Polyangiaceae bacterium; assembly: GCA_036395495.1. Taxonomy (GTDB): domain Bacteria; phylum Myxococcota_A; class Polyangia; order Polyangiales; family Polyangiaceae; genus DASWDH01. Next base: position 15,296 of record DASWDH010000060.1, on the reverse strand, counting down.
ATTGAAAAGTTCATCGCGAACCACCCGAACTCGCGCATTCAGGGAGAGGTCTCGGCTGCCTTGCGCCAAGCGATGTTGGTGGAGCTCGAGGCCACCAAGCGCGCCGGCACGGTTGCCGCTCTGACCGACTTCGCCCAGCGTCATCCCAATAAGCTCGTGGACAACGAGCTTCGCCAGGCCATCCATGCCGTCTACCAGGCGGCCCTGGCGAAGTATCGCAAGGAATCGGGCAGCAAGGACCCTGCCGCGGTGGCTTTCATCGAGCGGCTCTTGGCGTTCGCCGAAAAGCACGGTCCCAAGGTCGAGATGCGGTTTCGCCGCAGGACGACTCGGTCCATGGAGATCGCCGACGCACAGGTCAAACGAAATCCCTACTTCATGGGCAACATCTCGATACCCTCTCAGTACTTCGACGATGCACACACGCGTCGCCGCGAGGCGGTCGTCGGCAAAACGATCAGCAGCCGGTTCGCTCAGACGTTCCCTCCGGACACGTTGTCGTTCGAGCTCGGGCCGCCGATTACCGATCCGGAGGGGCCGCTGCCGCCGAACACCGTGCCGACGCTTTTCGTCGAGCACACTCCAGACGTTTCCGCCGCTGCTTACTTGAGCAACAATCCGCGGGGAATCTTCGTGGGGCTCGGGCTCCAATGCGAGGCGACCTTCCGGATTCCCGACGAGGGTAAGCCGTTTCGGTTCAAGCACACGGCGTGGCGGCCCCCCGACATGACCCTCAGCAAGGGGGAAGAATCGTTCGAGGCGACGGTCTACGAGTCGATGGCCGGCGATGGCTACTCTCAATTCGCGCAGAAGTACTTATTGAACTTCTTCGCCAAGGGGGAGCCGAAGGCTTCCGACTAGATCGTGTCGCCCGTTCTTCGTCTGTCGCGCATCCGCATCGAGCGGGGCGGGATCGTCATCGTCGAGGATGTCTCCTGGACGGTCGAGCGCGGCCAGCATTGGGTGTTGCTGGGGGCCAACGGTTCCGGCAAAACGTCGCTCCTCAGCTCGGTCATGGGCTACCTGCCTGCGACTCAGGGGGACATCGAGGTCTTGGGTGAGCGCTACGGGGAAGGCGACTGGCGTGAGATGCGCAGGCGTATCGGGATCGTGAGCTCTGCCCTGGTGCCGATGCTCGAGGAGGGTGAGCCCGCTCTGAAGACGATCCTCAGTGGAAAATCGGCAATGCTGGGATACTGGGGGCCTGTCGTCGATGACGAGCTCGCGCGCGCTCGCCGCATTCTCGAGCGAATCGAGTGCACACACCTGCAGGCGCGCCCCTGGCGTTGTCTCTCGCAAGGTGAACGACAGCGCGTGCTCATCGGCCGCGTCCTGATGGCGGATCCGCCGCTACTGATTCTCGATGAGCCTTGCGCCGGCCTCGACCCCGCCGCGCGCGAGCATTTCGTGCAGTTTCTCGACCGATGGGGCAAGGACGAAAGCGCTCCGACACTCGTGCTGGTCACCCATCATGTCGAGGAGATCATGCCCGTTTTTTCGCACGTGCTGGTCTTGAAGCAGGGCCGCGTTTTGGCGTGTGGACCCAAGGCCGAAGTTCTCACCGAGGAGACGCTCGCCAATGCGTTCGACGCCGCGATCGGCTTGCGATGTGCGGACGGGCGCTACCTGCTCACGGTCGCCCAGGGAGATGTTCTGTAGCGCGCTCTTCCTACTTCCATTCTGCGAGCAGTGCGTCGATGCGCGCGAAGACGTTGAGCAGCGTCTCCTCGTCGGGCAGGAACGTCACCCGAAAATGCGTTTTGTAGTCGACGTTGAAGGAAGACCCCGGCACGACGAGCACGTGCTGGCGCTCGAGCAGCGCCATGGCGAACTCGCTGTCGTCGAACGATGGAAAGTTGTCGGTCCGCACACCGACAAAGGCGTAGAAAGCGCCCATTGGTTTTTGCACCGTGAGATAACGTGAGTTGGCAACGGCCTGGAGCAGCGCCTGGCGTTGCCGGCCGAGACGCCCGGTCGGGGCGGTGAGCTCGTAGATGCTCTGCACGCCGCCGAGCGCCGTCTGAACCGCCCATTGCCCCGGCACGTTGGCGCAGAGCCGCAGGGAGGCGAGAAGCTCCAAGCAATTCAAATAATCGGTCGCATGATCTTTGCGGCCGCTGAAAAACACCCAACCGGTCCGAAAACCACAGGCGCGGTACACCTTGGAGAGGCCGCCGAACGTCGCGCAGAGGGTATCGCGGCACAGGGTGGCGACCGGTACGTGCTGTGCGCCGTCGTAGAGGATGCGGTTATAGATCTCGTCCGAAAAAAGAACGATCTGATTTTCCTCGGCGATCTGGACGAATCGCTCGACCACTTCCCGGGGATAAACGGCGCCGGTCGGGTTATTCGGATTGATGAGCACGAGCGCTTTGCATCGCGGCGTCACGAGCCGCGCGATCTCGTCCGGATCGGGGATGAAACCTGCCTCCGGGCGGCAGGAATAGTAGACCGGCTTGCCCCCGGTGATGACGACCGCTGCCGTCCACAGCGGGTAATCAGGGGCAGGCATCACGACTTCGTCGCCCGGCTCGAGCAGCGCTTCCATCGTCATCAGGATGAGCTCGGAAACGCCGTTGCCGATGAAGACATCCTCGGCGGTAACGCCCGCGATCCCTTGCGTCTGCGTGTCCATGACGACGGCTTCGCGGGCCGGGAAGATACCCTTCTGATGGCAATAACCTTCGGCCTCAGACAGGTTCTCGATGGTGGCGATCCGCATGGTTTCCGGCGTGCGGAAGCCGAACGCGGCGGGATTTCCGATGTTGAGCTTGATGACCTCGTAGCCGTCGCGTTCGAGCTCCTGCGCGCGGCGCGCGAGTGGCCCTCGGATCTCGTAGCGCACCATGTGGAGGTGGCGAGCGACGGGAAGAGTCGGCGAGCTCTCGGGGGATACGCGCATGGGAGGCGCAGTTATGCGTGCGTTCGAGTCGCCGCGCAAGCGCTGGTCCCTCGCTTTTGCCCACATTGGAAGGCCATGTCCCGCTGAGGATCTGACCCAGTCATGCTACCGGTGTAGCATGCGCGCATGCGCCGAATTTCCGGGGGTCTTCGATGGTTGCTGTGCATCGTTGCGGCGTGCGACAGCCCAAAATCATCGCCGCCGCCGACGGCGGCCGAGGCGAGCTCCATCCCTGCCACTCCGCTCGAGGCATCGCCCGGTCCAGCGGCGGCGAGCAGCGTCGTGCCGGCCCGCAAACGAAAGGATCCCGCGACTTGCCCCAAAGAAGGCCCCATCGCTTTCGAGGACCCGATCCTAGAATCCACGGTACGCCGTCAGCTTCAGAAGCCGAGCGGCCCGATCGCGCGCGCGGAGCTCCGCAAGGTCAAGACGCTCGATCTCTCGCAGCAGGCGCATGGTGACGTCCTCGACCCCTGCGTTTTCGCTCACCTGACCGGTCTCAAGGGACTCTACCTGCCACCCGGTGACCTCGACGATTTGTCGCCGATCAAGGCGGCGGTCAACCTCGAATCCTTGCGCGTGGCAGCCACCAAAGTGAGCGATCTTTCGCCGCTCTCGGGTTTGACGAAGCTCGATCGCCTCGATGTCGGACGCACACCCGTGCGCGATCTCAAGGCGCTCGGCGCGCTCACGAATCTCACCGAGCTCGAGCTCGACGACACCGAGGTCGAGGATCTCTCGCCGCTCGCGCGTCTCGAAAAGTTGGAAGTTTTGCTCATCAAGCGCACCCGGGTGAGCGACGTTTCGCCTCTCAGAGGCTTGCGCAAGCTCAAGCAGCTCTATATCGAGGGCTCGCTCGTGAAGGATGTCTCCGCCCTGTCCGGCATCACCGGGCTCAAGATTCACTGAAAGAGCGGACCGTCGTGCCCTGCCGTGGCACAACATGTGCCAAATAGATGGGTCGTGGCACAGGTGCAGCCCTGCCGGGCCCTGAATCATGGGTTTCGATGTTGGCCCAGGACGTGCTAAACGCAGACATATGCCGCGGCCGCGATGGCTGATTTTCCTCGGAGCCTTGGCTGTCGGAGGATTGTTCGCAGGATGTTCGTCCGATGCGTGTCTGAACCCTCAGCCGGAGCCGCCCTGCGGTAGTGCCAACCCTGCGGGAACCGCGGGAACCGCCGGTTCCACGAGCACGGCGACGACGGGCGCGGGCGGCGGGACTGGCACCGACACCGTCACTACCGGTAGCAGCACCGGAACGTCGACGGGCACGGGTGGCGCAGGCGGCTCGGTCGGCACCGGCGGCGGTGGTGGCGCAGCGGGTACGGGCGGTGATGCGTCTACGATAGACGGCGGTATGCCCGACGGACCGAAGGATGCCGGGGCCGATGTTCCCGCCGAAGGCGACGCGGGCGCCGGCGACGCACGGCACGATGCCGTCGATCACCCGGATGGTCCTAAATAGCGGCGAACGGAGCTCACTGGCGCGTGATCTCGACGATCAGCCGGCGCAGCTCTTCGAGATTCACGGGCTTGTCGATCCAGCGGTTGGGGACTTTTGCCAAAAACTCGGTGACCCGCGGAAGTGACGACGCGCCACTCATGAAGATGATCCGATTCACCAGCTCGGGGCGCTTGGAGTCGAGCTCTCGGTAGAGATCGATTCCACTGACGTCGGGCATCAATACGTCGCAAACGACGACATCGAAGCGCGTGCCTTGCAGCAAAAGCTCGAGGGCGTGACCGCCGGTCGTCACCGCGGTGACCTGATGCTCGACGTCCAGAACTTTTTTGAGCGCGCTGGCGATCGCCGTCTCGTCGTCGACGACCAAGATGCGCGCCGCGCGATGGGGGCGTTGGTCGGTTCGATGCGCGCGCGCAGCGGGCGGGATCGATGCCTGAACCAGAGGGGCGAGCGGCAAAAGAAGGCGAAACGTACTGCCGCGGCCGACTTGAGTCTCCACGACGAGCTCCCCCCTGAAGCTCGCCACGATACTCTGGCAGATGGACAGCCCGAGCCCCGTTCCGACGCCTACCGGCTTCGTCGTGAAAAACGGCTCGAAAATTCGACCCATGATATCCGGTGGGATGCCGTGCCCGGAGTCGATGATTTCGATGCAGGCCCGATCGGTTCCCTCGAGCCTCATCACGATTCGCACTTCGTTGTTGCGGAGGTCCCGATCGGGCAGCGCCTGCGCGGCGTTGAGCAACAGATTGAGGAACACTTGGCCGAGCCGCGCTCCGTCGGCCAGCACAGGTGGGACCGGAGCGTAATCGCGGACGATGCGTGCTCGGTCCTTGAGCTCGTTCATGGCCATGTTGATGGCCGATTCCAATATCTGCTGCGTCTCGACGGGCACGAGCGCCGGCGAGTCAGGGCGGCAGAAGCTACGCAGGTCGCGCACGATGGTCACCATCCGCTCGGCGCCCTCCTGCAATGTGCATAACCGCTGCTGGATTCGCTGGCGGTGTTCGGGATCCACGAAGTCGTCGAGCTCCCGTTCGAGAATGCCGAGATTGAGGAGCACGTAGGCGAGGGGGTTGTTGAGCTCGTGCGCGACGCCTGCCGCCAGCGTGCCGATGGTCGCCATGCGGTCGGTTTGGATGAGCTGGGCTTGCCTTTCCTTGCGCTCGGTGATGTCGCGCGCGAACGTGAGGATGGCCGGTTGCCCTTCGAAGTCGATGGGCAGTGACGACGCTTCGATGCTGACCGGACGGCCATCGCGGCACAGAAGCCGGTACTCGCGGGGCTGCAGGGGAGTCTGCAACTCGAGAATCAGCCTGCGCCGCTCTTCGAGCGAAACGCGGTCGTCGGGGTGCACGACGTCGACGACGGTTTTCTGCGCCAGCTCTTCCAATCGGTCGTAGCCGAGTAATTGCAAGCAGCAAGGGTTGGCGTAGACGATGCGCTTGCCGCGGGTGACCAATACCGATTCCGGCGCCGCCTCGATGAGCTTGCGGAAAAGCTCCTCGGACCTCCTGTGCGCCTCTTCGGTGCGTTTGCGCTCGGAAATATCGCGCAAGAAGGCGACGGTTGCCTGCTTGCCATCGAGCTCCACCGGGCTATAGGCGACTTCCACGGGGACCCGCGTCCCGTCTTTTCGCACGACCACGGTCTCGAGAAAGTGCGGAATCCAACCGCCGGTTCGCCATTGTTGAGAAAGGCCGCACATGCGCTCGACCTCCTCGGGGGCGTAGGTGAGATAGGTCGAGCTGCCGATCAGCTCCTCGGCAGAATAGCCGAGGAGCTTCGCCGCGACATCGCTCACGTAGATGCGCCGAACCGAATCACCTTCGACGACGCTCACCGAGATGCCGAGGTGTGCGTTCTCTGCGGCCGCGACGATCGGGCCGGCCAGCTTGTTCAGCACGTCTCGCGGCAAACGCTTCCTCGGTTCGGCTGCGCTGGTCATGGCTCAGGCGCCCTTCCCGCGCCTTGTTGCAGAAGGGGCAGAAGTCGCCCTCCACCATTTGCCCGCAGCGCGTGCACGCCGTCGCGGTGGAGCGTGCGGCCAGAGGACCCGGCCTCAGCATCGGGGCCACGAACTGAGCGACGGCATCCTGTTCTCCGGCGCTCATGCTCCGCTCGGGCAGCACCCGTATGTTGGGCTCGATCTCGACTTCCTCGATGCCGATGATCATGATTTCGGGGAACGATTCTTCTCGCGGTGCGGTCACCGGTTTAGCGGCCCGTGTCGTCACACTGCGATGCTCCTTCACGCTGGAACCATCCGACCCCGGCTCGCATTGAATCACCACGGCCGCGATGTTGTCGTCCCCACCTGCGCGATTGGCAAGCGCGATGAGAGAACCGACGATTTGCTCCGGGAGTCTGTTGCCGCCGAGGGTCTCCGCCATCTGTTCGTCGGTGAGCATGCTCCACAATCCATCGGAGCAGAGCAAGTAACGGTCTCGTTCTGCGACCTGATGCGAACGGACGGAAACCCTGAGATTCGCCTCCATCCCGAGGGCTCGGGTGATCACGTTGGTGGGCAGACGCGCGAGTGTTTCGTCGTCGATCTCGGGCCGCAGCTCGAGCACGTCGACGATGAGGGAATGGTCTTGCGTCATCTGCTCGAAATGCCCATCTCGCAGACGATAACAGCGGCTGTCCCCCACGTGCGCGACGTGCAGCATTCCCGAACGCGGCGACAGCGATGCCGCGACGATGGTCGTGCCCATTCCGTTGTGCTGGTCGGACGTCTTGCCGATATCGAGTATATCCAGGTTGGCTTTCTTGACCGCGGCGCCCAGACGCCGCTCACCCGTCCACAGACCGAATTCGTCCACGTCCGGCTTGAGCAGGGTGGCGCTTTGGGTCGCTTCGAAGAAGTTGGCAACGGAGGTCATGGCTACGGCGCTTGCGATCTCGCCGGCCTGATGCCCGCCCGCCCCGTCCGCCAAAAGATACAGATAGAGGTCCGGCCGAACGAGGACGGCGTCCTCATTGTGCCTTCGCCTGCGGCCGACGTCGGCTTTGCTAGCCGAGCGGAGAATGAACGGGAGCTCTTCTCGCAGTTCCGGCATCGACCCATTATATGTCGGCTGGGCGGGCGGCCTATTCCTTCCTGCTGATTTCCGCCCAGGCCGCGCGTCACCATCGGTACGACAATGGCTCCTCGGGCGAACGAATCGTACATGGCATCGTGGTGGGCATCGGCTACTGGATCCTCGGCATTCGCCGCGCGGCTGAGCTCGCGGCGCTCACCGCGATGGCCGGCTTTCTACTCGGGCCGCTCGTGTTCGCACTGGCGAAGACCACCATCGAGCTCTACGCCGATCATCGTCTGCAAACCGAGCAGTCCGAAAGCCGTTAGTACGACTCTCGGAGTGCCGGCGCGATTCAGTTCACTTCCGCGGTGCTCGGACGAGGTTCCGATGTTTCGGAAGCGGGCTCGTTTTCGAGCACGCGCTTGACTTCGTCGTCCATTTCTCCGCGGATCGTCTTCCAGAAAAGCAGGGCACCCGCTCGCAGGCTGTACACCGGGTGCGAGAAGCTGGCCGGCAGATTGTTCTCTACGAAAAAGTGGCCGCACCATGCAAAGCCGTACGCGAATGCCGGTGCGAACACGAGCAGCCACGGCCGCCTCTTGACGATCGCGGCAGCGACGCAGGCAAGCGCGAGGCTCATTCCGATCACGTGCAGCGTCCGGTTGAGCTTGTTGGAGTGCGCGCGTACGTACTCTGGCCAAAATTCCTCGAAGCTCGCGGGTGTTCGATCCATCAGTTCTCCTTTGTCATGTTACCGCGGGGCCTGCGGTCGTGTGACTCTGCCCCCCCAGACGTGGGTCGATTGCGATTAGAAGGTGACGGTGGCATGGTTCAAAGAAGGAACCTTGTCCCAGGTCATGCTTCTGACGATGCCGTCCAGGCATTCCTCTAGTTTGGCATTCTTCGGCTTGGTGGTCACGTCGACGCCGACCGCCGCGCCATCGTAGACGGCGACTGTGATCGAGAATTTGGTCGTACGGGGCACTTTGCATTTGTCGTAGCGTGCGTGATCGAGCAAGGGGGCCTGGAGAACGGTGTCGGACATGTTCATCCGCGGCAGTCCCTGGGGAACGGCTTTGGTGGCATCTTCGACGCTGGCGTGAGGAGGGAATTCGATCTTCTGCGGTGGAGGTGCCGTGCTCGCAGGGGAAGCGGTCGGTGTTGCTGCGGGTGAAGCCGCCGGCCCACCGCCAGAGCCGCCGGTGCTCGCCGGAGGCATGTCGACGGCTCCGGGCTCCTTCGACGAGGGCGGCCCTTCGGCAGGAGGGGCCGAACCGCCCCCTCCGCCGCAGGCGAAGCTCAACAGCACGAGGGGCAGAACTGTGGCGGCTTTCATGCCACCCAGACTATCGCATTTTCCCTACTGGCGCTTCGATCCCACCACCGACTCCCACTTGGTGGGATGGGCCGCCAATTTGGGATGGCTCACGAGCAGATGCCAAATGACGGCGCAAAATCCCTCGGTGTGCGGCGTGATGCGTTCTTGCGAAACGACCGGCACGACGACGCACGCGTCGGCGACTTGTTTCGTGTATCCCCCGTCGCGCCCCACCACCCCGAAAATCCGGGCGCCCACTTCGCGCGCCAGCTCGAGGGAGCGCACGAGATTCACCGAGACATTTTTCTCCCGGTTGCCGCCGCCCACCGAGAATACCAACACACCGTCCCCTTTGCATAGCCGCGAGCCCTTGAGCCATTCCGAAAAGCAGGTATCCCAACCCTCGTCGTTCACGCGAGCCGTCAGCTCGGACACGTTGTCGGTCGGGGTATACGCCTCGAAACCGCAGATCTTCCGGAAATCGTTCACCGCGTGACTCGCGTGTCCAGCCGATCCGCCCACGCCGAGAATGAAGAGGCGTCCGCCTCCCGCGCGCACCGCGGCAAGTCCTTCGGCGAGTCCCTCGATGGCTGCGCTGTCGATCTCGTGAATGAGTTGGATGGTCTCGTCGAGAAAAAGCTGGCTGAATGAGGTCATCGTCGTCTCCGTTTGCCTACCTTAGTTCACGGGGTTGCTCGCGCCAAACGCTGGCGCCTTCCGAAAGTTCGCGGATCAGGAGCTTTTGCGGCGGGATGGCCTGGCGCGCGAGATCGACCAAGCGAGTATGGTGCGTGAAGAAGAGAACCTGCGTGCGGCCGCCGATGTCGCCGAGCACTTCGAGAGCGGCGCGCGCCCGCTCGTCGTCGAAATGAATCAAGATGTCGTCCAGCACCAGCGGCATGGGGTCGTGATGCTCGGCATAGCGTTCGAGCGTGGCCAGACGAAGCGCGAGGTACAGCTGATCACGGGTGCCGTCGCTCATCGCATCGACGGCGACTTCGCTGCGCGGGCCTGCGGCGCGCACGCCCCGAAGGACAGGTTGATCCTTTTCGTCGAAGTCGGCGGTGAGCGAGGCGAACGAGCCGAGTGTCAGCCTGCGAAAGAGCTCGCTCGCCCGAAGCAAGATAGGCCCTTGATTCTCCTGCCGGTAGCGTTCGATCTCGCGGGCAAGCACGAATGACGCGACCCGAACCTTGAGATAGCGATCCGCCACTTCGCGCACTCTCGCCAGATGAGCTTCGGCCTCCGCCGCGGCGTCCGCCGCGCGAGCCTTCGGATCGCCGAGGTCGCGCAGGCCGGCCTCGGCGCTTCCGATGCGGCCATCGATCACGCTGGCACGCTCGCGCAACTGGTCGGACTCCGACTCGAGCTCCGCCGTCCGCGCTTCGGCAGCGTCGAGATCCGGTTCTTCGATTTCGGCTCGGAGGCTCGCAGCATCGCCTCCGAGCGTTTCGAGCTCGGCATCGAGCTCGGCGCAGACGCGGTCGAGTTCCCGCGCTCGGTCGGACCGTGCTTCCGCGTTTTCCAAGGCTTCCAGGCTGTCGACATCCGCGCGCGCGCGGAGCTCGGCGAGGTGGGCCTCGGCCGCGCGGAGGCGCTCGCGCTGGTCCGCCAAGCGCCGTTCGGCCTCGGCGAGCTGGCGGTCGAGCTCGCGGCGCTCGGCCAGCGCGGTTTGGCCGCGGTGATAGCGCTCGATGATCTCGGTCGCGGCTCGCTCGGTCGAGCACTCCAGCAGATCGGGAGCGTGCTCTTTGGCGAGGTTTTCGACATCGTGGGCGAACGCCTGAGCGTCACGCTCGATGCCGGAGACGCGACGCCGTTCGGCCTCGGCCTGATCGATCTTGCGAAAGGCTTCGCCCAATGAATCGATCGTGGCGGTGGCTTGCTCCGGGGACGCTTTTTCGGTGAGCCCGACGCGCGCGACCGCCGCTTGCCACGCTCGCTGGAGCTCCGCTTGCGCTCGTTCGTGCTCTTGGCGTTGCGAGGACAGACCTTCGAGCTGCGACTCGATTTGGGCCACGTCGCGTTCGAGCTGCCCGCGCTCGAGCGCAGCGGCCTTCACCCGCTCGATGACCTGCGAGGCGTGATCGAGCAGGCTTCCGAGGCTCGGTGAGTTCGGGGGAGGGGAACCGAACGATTCGAGAAGCGCGAGGAGCGATCGACGGTGAGCGTCGATGCAGCTTCCGAGAGACGCGGCGTCAGCTTCGATCGCGCGCAGATCGTCGGCAGCCCGCACGAGCGCGGCGTGACGCACCATCCAGGCGCGCATCTCGGAAGGTGGCTGGGCCGAAACGGCGACCTTGCTCCAGAGCTCGACCCACTCCTTTTGCACTTCGTGGCGACGGGCGGCGAGCTCGCTCTCGCGCTCCGCGGCCGCATTTTTGCGGTGAGCGCAGGCGTCGCGTTCGGCGAGAAGAGCGGCGAGTCGACTGACCCGCTCGGCCTCGCGCCGCAGGCGATCGGCGATCCCGTCTGCATCGCTCATATCCTTTTCGACTCGGGCGAGGAGTTCCTCGACTTTGCCGCCCCGGCTTTTGGCGCTCGGCGCAGGCCGCAGCGCAGCGCGCAGAAGGTCGAGGCTGGCGTCCCTACGCGCACGCGCCCCTTCGAGGTCGCGTTCGGTCGGCACCTTTCCTCCGAGCTCCAGGGCTTCGATGTCGCGCTTCAAATGGGCATCGTGGTCGTGCAGGTCGAGCCGTTCGGTGGCCATCTGCTGGTGGTCCCGCTCGAGTGCGTCCCACTGCTTGACGAAACGCTCGATCGTTTCCGGCGACGGAACGGCCAACCCGCAAGCGGCCTCGAGGGTGAGGTGTCCGAGGCCGAGCGCGGAAAGCTGCGCGCGCGCGGCCTGCTCCATTCGCACGGCTTGAGCCGACGCTTTGGCCAAGCGTTCGTCGACGGGGCCCTCGCGCTCCGCGCGCGAAACGGCTTTTTCGAGCGCAGTGGCGTCTGCTGCCGGCGGCAAGGCTTGCAGCTTGGCGGACGATCCGCGGTGAAGAACGGCACGCTCGGCGAAGACTCGCTCGGTCTGCTGCTTGGCCTCGAGAAGCTTCACCCCGTCCAGCGCCAGCTTTCGAATGGCGGCCTGCGTACCGGCGTCCACCCTCCACATGCCGGCTTCGTCGAGGGGAACGTCGCGACCGAGGCCGCGCAAAATCGTGCGAGCCTGTGCCTCGAGTTCGTCGATCTCGCCGGCGAGGCGAGGCAGATCGCGGGCAGCCTTGAGGTGACTTCCCAGGCGGTTGGCGAGGTCGAGAGGCACCTCGCCGTAGCGGACGAGCGACTCGGGAACGAGGAGTTGCGAGCGGCGCCGACGGAGCTCGCTGATTTCAGCTTCGAGGCGCGCGATTTCGAGCGTGGCTTCCCTGGCATCGCGCTGCTTCTCGAGGCGCCGCGCCGAGGCGTCGGCGGCAAGGAGCACCACATCCCCGAGCGCAGCACGACGATCCGCGACCAACTGGCGTTTGGCGAGCACCGGCAGCGCGCGTCGCGCGCGCTCGAGCTTCGCGCGCGCAACGCCAAGGCGGAGCCGCTCGGCGTCGCATTCCGCCCGTTCGCGTCGCAGCTCCTCCAAGCCCCGGGTCTGAGCGAGCACCGAGTCGGGCGACATCGATTCGTCGCGCACGCGGCGGTGCGCTTCGGCATACGCCTTCAGCGCTTCGTTGAGAGGTTTGGTGTGAGCTTTGGGGCTGAAGAGCGCGTCCGCCTCGGCGCGCAGCGCACGAAGCACCTGGTGCAGCTCGCCGCCGGCCATCGCGGCTCCGAAAAGGCTCTCCCCCACGTTTCCGTGGCCGAGCAACAGCGCTTCGCCCCCGCGGCGCAGCGTGTCGTGGTCGAGCCCGAACATCGTGAGAAACTGCTCTTGCGATACGCCACCGAGCATCTTGCCGAGAACCGCTTCGTCGACGGGGTGACCGTCGCCGTCGAGCAGCGTGTTTTCCTTGCCTTTCCTTCGCACGAGGCGAAAAGGTGCGCCGTTCGGGCCGCGGATCGTTCCTCCCACGCGCAGGTCCGGCATTCTGTGCAAATGGGCGTCGGGCGTGTTTTTCGGGATGCCGTAGAGCAGCCCCGTGATCGCTCGAAGGGCGGTGCTCTTGCCGGCCTCGTTTCTGCCGTACAGCACGTGTACGCCGGCCGGAAGCAGATCGAGCTCGACGTTCGTGAAGGGGCCGTAGGCAAGAAGCCGCAGCTCGAGCAGCTTCACCGGGCGAGCTCCCTGGCGAGCAAGCGCGGGATCAGCATCTGCTCGACCTCGATGAGAATCTCGCGAAGATGCGCTTCGTCCAGCGTCAACGCGCCTTCACCTTCGCGTAGCTCGAGAGGGAGCTTCTGCTTGAGATCGGCGAGCTCGCCGAGCAAGTCGGTCAGCGCGCGAGGGTCGCTCTTCGCTTGCTGAAGCGAGCGAGCCAGTTGGCCGACAGGGTCGTCTTGTTCGCGCACCTTGACGAGATCGATCGTACTGCGGGTCTCGAGCAAGATCTTCTCGACGAAAGCTCCGGCGCCGCCCACGTCCGTTGCCGCGAGGCGGATCTCGCTCGCGTACTGCTCGGCACTCGAGACGAGTAGACTGTGGGCAGCCGTTTCGCCGAAGAGCGCGACCCGTGCCGCCAATGGCCGGCCGTCCGCTCGGGCGAGCGACCGTTCGATGGCGTCGCGCGCCAACCCGACGACGTCGTACCCCGACGCGGAGCCGGAGACGTCGATCTCCAGCCGGTCCCATCGGATGACATCGAGCGGACGGTGCTCGACGTGGGTGACCCGGCCGTCTTCGACGGTCACCAGCGACGCGCCTTTCGGGCCGGTCTCGCGAACGTGCCTTCCTTGGAGATTGCCGGGGAATACGATGTAAGGATCGCGTGCCAGGATCTCGCGCTGGTGCACGTGACCGAGAGCCCAATAATCGTAGCCCCGGTCGACGAGCGTCTCGAGACGGCACGGCGCATAGTTCTCGTGACCCTCGCGTCCGCCTGCCGACGTGTGGAGCAGTCCGATGTTGAACGCGCCGCGCGACGCAGCTGGGTAGCCGCTCGCCAGGTCCTCGGTGACCGCTTTCGTTGCGAAGCCCTGGCCGTGCACCAACACGCCGAGCGGGGCGATCTCGAAGCTCTCCGGCGCGCGGACGGAAAGCTCGTGAACGTTCTCCGGCAGTCTTAGGTGGCGGGTGATTTGGCTGGCCGCGTCGTGGTTACCTCGGATGAGGACGACCGCAATGTCCGCCATGCGCAAGCGCGCCAGCTGCGCCGCAAAAAAAAGTCCGGTGCTGTAATCCTTCCAATTGCCGTCGAAGATGTCGCCGGCCAAAAGCAGAAACGCGGCTCCTTCTTCGAGGCAGAGGTCGATCAAGTTCTCGAAAGCGCGTCGCGTGGCTCCTCGAATCGCCTGGAGCGGCGCTCCCTCGTAACGCGCGAGGCCACGCAGCGGGCTGTCGAGGTGAAGATCAGCGGCGTGGACGAACTTCATGCGACCTTTCGTGGCTATGCTATGGCGAACTTCTTCATGCCGCGCATCCTTTTCTTCGCGCTCGAGTGGTCGATTCTCTTTTCGGCGTCCGGCGCGTGGGCGGACCCGATGCCAGATGCGGCGGAACCACCGGCCGCACCCGTCGAGTCCTCGATCGGTTCTGCGCCGCAACGGGGCTTCTCGGTAGGAGCGCGGACCGGCTGGGCGATTCCCTTTGGCTCTCTCGTCAAGGGGGACAGCATGCAAGCGAACTTCGACGGGATGGTCCCGCTGTGGTTCGATGCCGGTTATCGCCTGAGCGAGCAGTTTTACGCCGGCGGCTACTTTCAATGGGGATTTGCCTTGGTCTCCGAAGAAGTGTGTCCGCGACCGCTCTTGCGCTGCAAGTCCACCGACCTGCGCTTCGGGCTCGAAGTGCACTGGCATTTCAAATCGCTGGTGAATCGCGGCAGTTGGGCAGGAGCCTTCGATCCTTGGGTGGGCCTCGGCGCCGGCTACGAGAGCACGATCATCCAGCTTTCCGCCGGCGAGGCGAAATCGCATCAAACCGACGAAGGGTTCGAGTTCGGCCATCTTCAGCTCGGCGGCGATTACGCAGGGCTTGCGCCTTGGCGGATCGGAGCTTTCACGAGCCTCGCGATCGCAGAGTACACGAACCGCACCACGGGAACGCCTGCCGGTTCCGCGTCTTCCTCGCCCATGCATCCCGCCATGCACTTCTGGCTCACCTTCGGAGTACGGGTCCAGTATGACTTGTGATCGGCGGAGGTCGCTCGTCGTCGTGCTCTTCTGCCTCGGCGCAGGGTGTGGCGGTTCAGCTGGACCTGTCCCCCTGCTGTGGTTGGGCAAGAACGGCGTCCACCTGCCGGCGTCGACGGCAGCCAACGTGTTTTGGGTCGATCTCGGCATCGATGGACGGGAAACGGCACCTGTCGTCGTCGATACGGGCGCTCCCATTGCTCTCTTGCACCCGGAGGCTTTTCATGGCGCCGTTCCCAAGGGAAGCGGTCGCGTCGCCGCGATGTCGCTCGGCGGCACGATCCTCTGGAAAGTGCCTACCGTCGGGATCACCGGCGACGATTCGTTCGCACCGAACGGCCAACGCTTCGGCGGAATCATCGG
>DASWDH010000059.1:0-4930 GCA_036395495.1 Polyangiaceae bacterium | reverse complement strand
AAGCTGCACGGCCGCATCTTGAGCGGCACCGATACGACGGTTTTCGCTCGCTTCGCCCAAAGCCCATTGGGGCACGACTTTTTCGATCCGCAGTGGCGTCGCTTCACATCGGCCCGCGGGATTCTGGGCCGAAGACTAGGGCTGCCGAACCTGCCGGTGGGACAAGATCCCGGTCTTTTCGGGCGAATCAACGATGGCGTCGTGCAGTTGGCGCCTACTCCCCCGACGCCGACTGGGGTCAACGATCCGGAGACCGTATGGGGCTCGGCGGTTTCCGGCGATTTGACGGGCAAACAACTGACCGATCTCGCCACTCAGCTCGGCAAGGACCGCTTGGTGTTCTGGGGTCTCTTGCTTTTCTGGGTGGGGCGCCGGCTGCTCATCGATCTGCGTGGGCAGTTCTGGTGGCTTCTGCACCCGCTGATCAAGATCGGATTCGCCCTCGTCCGGCTTGCCAATGATCCAGAGCTCTTGCGCGTGAAGATTCGGGAGGGCTTGCGGATCGATGCCCTGACGCCCGCGCAGGTGAGCGGCGCCCCCGCCGCGCCCGCGTTCACGATCCGGGTGAATGTCTCGCTCGACGATCCGTCGTCGCTTCCCACCGATGCGGTCTTGCTCCCACCGGCAGGTGCACTGGACAGCAGCGATGCCGTGAAATTCCGGAGCGCCGCGACAGGCCTTTTCCAATACCTGACTCGAGGTCGCGGTCAGCCGACACTGACCAAGGTCGATCTTGCTGGCGCGATCAAGGCGATCATGGATGGCATCGAGCCAAGCGCCTCGCTCGTCGAGAGCCACAAAGATCGCTTGTCGTTCGATACCACCACGTGGAAGGCGAAGGATCTGCTCGAACCGATCCAAGCCGCGCCGGAATTCGACCGCCCGATGTACGAACCTCTTCGCGCCATTTCCGACGAATGGATTCTTCCCGGTCTCTCCGAGGTGCCCGAGAACACAGTCGCGCTCACAGTTACGAACCAGAGGTTCGTCGAGGCGTTCATGGTCGGCGTCAATCACGAGATGACCCGGGAATTGATTTGGAACGAATACCCGGTGGATCAACGTGCCACTTATTTTCGCCAATTCTGGGACGCACGCTCTTTCGTCGACGGTCCGGGGAATAATCACACCGGCGAAACCCTGAAAGACATTCAAGCGATTCGAAGCTGGCCCTCCACAGCCGATCTGGGTGCGAACTCCAGCCGGCCGGCGGTCGAGGAGGTGGGCGACCCTCGCGTCGTCTTGCTCGTGCGCGGTCAGCTCATCAAACGCTATCCGAATGTCATCGTGTACGCGGCAACGAGTGCCGTTCGCGACCCGCCGCCCGAAGGTTACCAAGAGCGACACCCGGTGTTTCACGGTTTCCTCGGGGGAGACGTCGCTTACTACGCGTTCGACCTCAAGCTGAGCCAGGTGAGGGACGCCGATGACCCGTGGTTCTTCATCTTGCAGGAGCAACCCGCGGAACCTCGGTTCGGCGTCCCGGACGGCGTAGTGCCCGCCGGCGAGCCGCCTTACGCCCGCGTCCACAATGAGTTCTTTGACGACGCCGCCGCGGCCAAGGTGGCGTTGCATGGGCTCCGCAGACCCACGCGCGTGGCCGTCAAGGGCAGCACGCTGGTGTTGCCGCTCTAGCGTCTGGAGGATTTCATGCCCGCCCCCGCCACACCCGACGCCGTCATGCAAGCCCGCGCAGACGTGCGTTCCAAGCGCAGCGTTCTGGTCGACGCCATTGTCATCGAAGCCCGCGCGCGCAACGATCTCGATGCGCTACTTCGCACGACCGAGGAGGATCCTTCCGATCCCGAAAATCCGGTGACCCTAGCGCGCGCGGTGCTCGACGGGCAGGTGCAGGCTCTGGCGGCAGCTCGAGCGGCGGAGCGTGCGTCACGTGACTCGCTGGCGGCTGCCATCGATGCCTGGCTCAAGGATGGCACCGCGTTCGTGACTCCGGCGATCGATGTGCAGCGGCTGCAGGGCGGTCAAGTGATCATCATGTTTCCAGTGCGCCTCGAGACACGCTTCGATCCGGGCGGGTCCCTGCTGCGGGTGCGCGTCTACCCAGACGAGATTTCGCTGCACATTCACGAGGGAGCGCTTACCGATGACGAGCGCGCCGCCGGGGAGCGCTTCTACACGGGGCTCGTACTCACCGATTTGATCGAGGAACGAAAGCGTTGGCAGGAGCTCGTCGGGCGGTTCGGCGCGCCGCGGGCGGCGTACATCGCTCGGGTCATGCGGCCGCTGATGGCGAAGGACGACGAGTTTCCGACCAACGTGTGCGACAACGCGTGGCTGTCGGAGCCACTGCCGCCCACGCCGATATTCCCCAATGTCCCCTCGCGTCCCGCGGTCTGGACGCGGCCGGGCGAAGCGGTGCTGCCGGATCGATGGGTGCTGGTCGGATATCGCGGCGGTCGCCAGACCTTACTGAAGACAGGCAACCCCATTCCCGAGCCCTTGGCGCTCACCCACGATCCGGGCGGCGATGCCGCGACCACGCTGGATGGTTTCACGACCGACAAGGACCTGCTCTGGACGATCGAATACGCGACCGCCGAACAGATCGGCATGGCGCTCACCATCAGCACGGCGGACGATCCCGGCGTAGCTCAAGGTTACGATCGTCTCGTTGTCGTCGGCGTGAAGAGCTCGCTCGTTCCTGTGGTCGTCGGCGCCGTCGAGGAGCCGCCGGGCCTTCCACCGCCGGATGCGGCCATGTATCTCGAGCAGCTTTTCGACGGACACCACTACACCCGTGGGCTCGATATCGTGCCGCAAGGAACGCCGACCAACAACACGGCCGGCAGCCCCACGACGTTTCCGCCCGATGATCCTTTTGGTGAAAAGAGCTTCGAATTCGAGCGTAATCCGCCTCCGTTCTATCGCACGATCTCTTCTCACTGCCCATCGCTCGAAGCGGACGTCGACCTGGTCGCTCGTGGCTTGGGTGTCCCCAACGGCGTCTTCCGCAATCTCCTCGGGGCAAGCGAGATCTCGCATTCGGAGGGGGATTTCATCACCGATTCGGTGGAGCAGAGGCGAGCGAAGCTGATGAACGAGGCGCTCTGGCCGGTCACCTGGGGCTACTTCCTCGAGCAAATGATGGATCCGGTCTTCGCCAACAAACTCATCACCATCGACGGCGTGGCGCGCAGCTATTTTCATGACCACGTGCGAGGGCGCGGCCCGGTGCCCGCCATCCGAGTGGGTGGCGTTCCCTACGGTGTGCTCCCCGTCGTCTCGTTGGATCTCTGGCGCCCCCAAGCCGCTACCGACGTGGATACATTCGAAGCCGCTCTCGTACCCAAGCTGCGGATCTTCCGAGAGCTCTGGAAGAAGGAAGCGACGGTGCACGCGGCGCGGGTTGCCCCGGGATCGACCGATCCGCTGACCTCGCTGGTCAACGTGCTCGCCCAGCAAGCAAGCTCTCGCCAGATCCGGGTTCGCAACACGATGGGCCTCGACACGGTCGCGAACCTGGGTTCGTTCCTGGGCATGACCGTGATGGCGTTCTTGGCGGCCATGGCGAAGCGCAGTCAGGCACTCGTCAAGGCCATTCAAGAGCCGACATGGATCAAGGCGCGCGTGCTCGGCTTCAAGGTCGACGCGACGTCCGACGTCTTCGTCGACCCGTTGGTCACCGGCAAGAACCTGCCGCCCCCCACGCTGTACATCCAGGCGCTCGCCTTGGCCTCACTCGATCAACTTCAGAACGACGCCGTGATCCCCGGACCGGTGAAGCCGCTGCTCTACCTGCTGATTCGACAAGCGCTCTTGGTCGAGCACTGCCGGCTCGCACGTTTGCAAGGGCTGCTGGCGCTTCGGGAGATTGAGCTCTTCGGGTTCTCCTTGTTCGATGATCGGCCGTTCTTTGAAAGGATCCAAGCCGAGTTTGAAACGTTGAAACAAGCGGCACGGAAGTACCTCGACAATCTGAGCTCCCTCGCAGCCGCCCTTGGCGATGTCTCGACGGAGGAAGCAGAGCGTCTGCTCACCGAGACCTTGGATCTGGCCTCGCACCGGCTCGACGCCTGGATCACGGCGGTAGCGACTCGGCGGCTCATGAAAATGCGCGACGCCCACGAGCAAGTGCGGAGTAAGCCGGTCGGGAGCTATATCGGTGGGTACGCGTGGGTAGAAAATTTGCGGCCGCTCGCGAGCACCGCCACGAACGGCGGCTACGTGCACGCGCCCTCGATGGCGCAAGCAGCGGCCGCCGCCGTTCTGCGCAGCGCGCACCAAGCGGGCGGACTCGAGGCGGCGCAGAAGTATGCGGTCGACCTCTCGTCGGAGCGCGTGCGCATCGGTCGGAGAATCCTCGACGAGGTTCGTGAGGGGCAACCGATAGGTGCGGTTCTCGGCTATCGGTTCGAGCGTGCCCTGCGCGACAAACACACCGATATTTCACTGCGGGAAAGCTACATCTTCGCGCTACGCAAGATGTTCCCGCTGGTCGCCAACAAGTCAGAAACCGATGGAGGCGTACCGGTCGAGAAAATCGCTGCTCGCAACGTGGTCGACGGCCTTCGTCTTCGCACCAAGCACAAAGAGAAGTCCCCAACCGGCATTCCTTTCGGAACGGGCGGCCTGCCGGATCCCAACGGCACGACCGCAGAAAGGGCGGCCGTCGCCGCCATCACTGCCGAGCTCGATGCGCTCGACAGCCTCGCCGACGCGGTGGCCGATCTGGTCACTGCCGAGTCGGTCTATCAAATCACGAGGGGCAATGTCGGCGGAGCAGGAGCTACACTCGACGCCCTGGCGCGGGGCCTACGCCCTCCGGACCCGGAGATCGCGCGTTCGCCTCGCGGCGGCTCGGGCGTTACCCACCGGATCGCGCTGGCCTTCTCGCCCGAGCTCGGGGAGCCGCCCGGCTGGTTCACGACGCCCGCCGGCCAGCCCCGCCCGGAGCGCGTTCAGCGAGCGC
>DASWDH010000058.1:0-4389 GCA_036395495.1 Polyangiaceae bacterium | reverse complement strand
ATCTCGTGATGTTGTCCATCTACAGTAGGCATCTTGTCTCCGTGTCTTAGTAGCCTAGCGCAACCGTGCCCCGAACTGTGCGCCCTCGTTCGCCCACATCGGAGCCGAACGGTGCCGAACGTGGTACGCTTCGACGCGCAGATGGATCCGGCACTGGTGGAGCTCTGCCAATGTCCTCGATGCGGCGAGCGGATCGAGGCACCTCCGGGCGACGTTCGGTGCGCGGGCTGTGGAATTCACTTTCCGGTCGTGGGCAGTATTCCCTGCCTGTTCGCTGAACCGGAACGCAAGATCGCGCAATGGCGAGGTGAGGTGCACCATTACCGAGATCTCGTCGAACGAAGCGTGCGTTCGATCGAAGAACAACTCGAGCAGTTTGCCATGCTCGCCACGACACGTCGCAGGCTCGAACGCCTCCTCGCCGCGAACCGGCAGAACGGCGAAACCGTTTTGAGCATGCTTCGCGCAGCCAACCTGACGCCAGAGCCCGGAGACGACCAGAACCGCGATTTTACGATGATCGAGTACTACGATCACATTCTCCGAGACTGGGCGCCGGACGCATCGAGCAGCGACGAGAATGCCGGCGCGCGCGAGCTCGTGCTCGAGGTGCTCGGCGACGACAGGCGCCTCGGCCGCATGGTCGTGCTCGGGGCGGGAGCCTGCCGGCTTGCCCATGACTTGCACCAGACATGTCGGCCGGAGCTGACCCTCGCGCTCGATATGAATCCGCTTCTTCTACTCGCCGCACAGCGGATCGTCATCGGGGAGGGGCTTCGCCTCTTCGAATTTCCGGCCGTGCCGGCGAGCTTGGACTCGGTGTGCGTGGAGCGGCAGCTCTCTGCCGCGGGGAGCTTGCTCGACCACTTTCATCTCGTTTTGGCCGACGCGTTCGCGATGCCGCTGCGCGCGGGAGCGTTCGACACGGTGGTGACGCCATGGTTCATCGACATCGTTCCCGTCGACCTGCGCGACACGCTCGGCGTGATCCACCGTCTGCTCGCCCCGGGAGGTCGTTGGATCAACTACGGTCCGCTCCATTACCGACAAGACCATCCGGTGGCGCAGCGCTATACGGCCGACGAGGTTTTCACCCTCTCGGCTCTCGCCGGCTTCGACGTCTCGGAGAAACGAATCGGTCGAATCGATCTGCTGACGTCACAAGCCTCGGCGCGCTCGAGAACCGAGCAGGTGGTCGCCTCGGCCGCGTGCAAGGCCGACCCGCCGCCGCTTCGCTTCGACGGGCAAGTGCCTGCTTGGCTGTTGTTGGCTCACCTGCCGATTCCGCGCTTCGCGGGACTCGACGGGTACCGGCCCGAACATGGCGTGCTCGCTTACGTCGCCCGAAAGATCGACGGCAAAGCGACGCTCGGCGATATCGCGGCCTGCATGATCCAGGAGCACGGGGCGCGGAAAGACGCCGCGCTCCACGGTACGCGCGCGCTCGTGACCATCGTGTACCAGGCGTGCTACGAACGATCGCGGTGAAGCTTCATTCCGTATCGGGCTCCACCGCCGCGACGATCTGTCGCGCCCGCATTCCGTCGAGCGTCAATTCGGCGACGAGGGCGCGCGCCAGAGCTTCGACCGAGGGCCATGCGTCGGCAACGAGGATGTGCGCGGCGTTCAACAGGCGTTCACCCGCTTGGGCCAGCATCTCCGGTGTCGGAGGCTGATCGAACAGCTTGAACGTGAGCTCGCGCGCCATCCGGAAATCCAACCAGGCGGCGCGACGCGCGCGTTCTTCCGAGCTCGGTCGCAGCTTCACCTGTGCCGCGTATCCCGCGTAAAGACCGATGGCGCAGGGCTCCCAAAAACGATGGCCTTCCGGCCCCTCGGTCGGATCGACGGATTCTTCGCAAGCGCCGAGCACTTTTCGCACGATTCCGTGGTCAGCCCGCAGTCGCGGTTCGACGGTCACGAGCTCGAAACCTTCTTGGGGCAAGAGCGTATAGCGCGCGACGAAATGACCTGCTTCGTGGAAAGCGACCTCCTCGATATCGACCTCGTGCGAATCCTCCATCGATGCCCACATGCCGCGAGCCTAGGGCGTCCCGCTGGGATTCTTCAAGCTCGTCGCGCGGCCGACCGCGATCATTCGGCGAATTGCCGGCTCACCCATCGTTCGGCCTCCCCCGCATCGATCCCGACGCGGGCGAATCCAGGAAGGATGACGCCCTGCACGACCCCGAGAACCAGCGCTCGGTGTTGCGAGCGGGGCGAAGCCCGTGACCGGGAACTTCGGCAACGAGATCGGCGGTATGCGTCAGCGACAGTTCGCCAGCAATAGCTTGCCCGAAAGCACCAGGTCCGCCTTGCCGTCACCGTTGACGTCGCCTGCTGTGAGAAACGCCTCCTCACTTTCGTGCCACGCGTCGTACGGCACGCGGGTATACGAACCATCGGGCTGCGCCAAGAGCTCGAAAAACCGATAGGGAGCGCCGGTGCTGTTGATGGCGAGCGCAATGTCGAGGCGGCAGCCGGATGCTGCTAATTCCAGGTTGGGCCCGGCGCTCTGGCTGGGCACTCCCGCCTACATCGTCGAACCATTGCCATGAGTGTGAACTCAACGCTCCGACGCGGCGAGCAAAGCACGAACGCGAGGAGCGAAGTCGGCATTGGGAAAGCGCGCGATGTACGCGCGGAGATCGGGCTCGGCGCCGGTGCGGTCGCCCTCGCGTATGCGGCACACGACGCGACCCCGAAGGGCTCGCTCCGCCCATTTGTTCGACAGGGGACGCGCGAGAGCGTTGCTGAAATCGCGCACCGCGGACGCGCAATCCGACGATGCGCGCAGTTCGCCACGCGTGACGAGCAGCTCCTCGGTGCGCGGACCGTCGTCCAGAGAGAGTCGTTGGAGGAGAGCGAGAGCTTCCGCCCGTCGGCCGAGCGCGAGGAGCGCGTCGATTCGTAGGAGGTCGGCGTTCGCACGCAAACGTCCATCGGGAAAGCTTTGGCGGTGTTCGTCGAGCAATGCCAGCGTGAGCCGCGGGTTGGCCTCCGATCGCAGGCTCTCGATCGCGCGGCGAAGCAGTCGTGCTTCGGCGCCCAACGTCGACGCCGACTCCGCCGTCGAGGAAGATGTTTCGCCAGGGGACGGCGGCGTCGACGACGACAGCGTCGACGATGGCGAGCCGATGCTCGGCCTTTTCGGCAGCGATCGCGTCGCTGGTGGCAATGTCTCGTCGGCGGCTCGGATCGACGAAGGCACTTCTTGCGCGATGGGCTGCTCCGGCGCCGGTTCGAGAGGCATCGTCGGAATGGATGGCCCGCGCTCCAGCTCGTGCGCGGGCACGGCGACCCCTGACTCCGCCGGGGGCGCGCGCCATCGAACCAGCGGCCAGCGGCCGAGCCGAACGACGGCGGCAGCGCTCCCCGCGCAAAGAGCGACGATGATGGCGAGCACTGCGTAGTAAAGCCGCGGCCGCGATGCTCTTCGCGCGGGAAAAGCAAGCCGCCGGCCGATCGCCTTCACATGCGCATCGGGCAGACCAGCAAGCCCGATGACATGTCGAAGGCAGACGCCGATCTTCTCGTCCAGAGAATCTCCGGCACCGCCTTCGACGAATCGACGTTCGTCGTGCCCGCCGTGCTCATTCGAATTCACGGCGTTCCCCCCCTTCGCTGATTCAATGGGCTCGGTCCCTCGACTCGGGCGAAGGCCTTTCGCAACCGCTGGCGCGCCCGCGAGAGCTGCACCCAAACGGTTCCCACCGTGCACCCGGTGACCGACGAGATCTCGTCGGCCGGCAGGCCGTCGATTTCGAAAAGAATGAGCGCTGTGCGCTCACCCTCGGGGAGCGTATCGAGAATGCGATAGGCGAGCTCACACGCGCGGCGGCTCTCGAGCGCGTGGAGGGGCGTTCGCTGGTCGGCGGTCCCCTCCTCCAGAGCAGGATTGAACCGCAGCCATCGTGCCCACCGCCGCTTGCGTCTTTGGTTCTGCGTCACCCGAAACGTGATCTCGTGCAGCCAGGTGGTGATTTTTGCGTCACCGCGGTATTCGTGCAGACGCCGATGCGCGATGAGGAACACTTCTTGGAGCGCATCTTCGACATCGCCCGCAGGCCCGAGCAGACGACGGGCCCACAGCGCCACCTTGGTCGCATGATCGCGGTAGAGATCAGCCAGGTTCAGCGCGGCATCGGCTGGACGCTCGCCAGGCGCCATGCCGTCTTGCGTCACACCACTGAAAGGCCCGTCGACCTCTTCCGCGTCCACAAGTGGCCCGGAAACGATGGAACGGACGAGGCTCATGCACTGCTCCGCTCGATGAGTGTCATGACCGGGGTCCCACCTTAATGACGGCCACACCTTCGCGCGCGGACGGATCATGTGACGCATCATCGGCCGAAAAGAACCCCCGCTAGCACGTAGACCCCCCACGCA
>DASWDH010000057.1:0-30400 GCA_036395495.1 Polyangiaceae bacterium | reverse complement strand
TCGCTCGCTGACCGCGCTGCAGCAGACCGGCCTCGTGAGCGGCGGTCTCGGACTCGTGGCCGTCGGAGCCGGGGCGTACTTCGGTCTCGATGCCATCCAAAAGAACAAGCGGTCCAATGAACTGCACTGCGTGGGGGAAGTGTGCCCTTCCGGCGAGGCGACCCAGGTTCGCAACGAAGCCGTATCCGCCGGCAACATCGCGACGGCGACCTTCATCGCGGGAGGGACGCTCTTGGCGGCGGGAGCCGTCCTCTACTTCGTGGGAGCCAGCGATGCCCCGAGTCGAACGGCGATTCGAGCGGCACCTCTGATCGGCGCGACGCAGCTCGGCGTCGCGGTCGGCGGGCGCTTCTGAAATGCGCCTTTTCTCACGCGATCGACTGATCTTCGTGGCAGCGTTGCTAGGGCTCGGCTGCAACGGGCTCGCCGGAATCGTCGCACCCTCCGAACTCCCCGCCGACGCGAACGCGCTTCCGCCCGACGATGGGGCCGACGCCGCCGGCGGTTCTCCGATCGACGCTGATGCCGCGGAATCGGAACCTGTTCTGGATCGCGACGCCGCCTCGGCCGACACCACGCGAAGCGACGGCCCTTACGATGCCGGGTCAACGACGATTCGATTTCGCGATTCGTCGAAGGGCAACTCGACGAGCAGCACCCTCGAGGTCTCCCGGCCTGCCTTCGTCTTTCCGGGCGATCTACTTTTGTTGACGCTCTATACCGACCACCTTGCCACGGTGGTCACCCCTCCGGATGGCTGGAAGTGGTACGAGCGTGGCAACATCGTCAACGATTTTCATTCGTGGTGGTTTTATCGGTTCGCCGACGGGTACGAACCGCCGAAGGAGTCCTTCGGGCTCAACCAGGAGACCCCGAGCTGGTTCGTGTACGTCGCGTACTCCGGCGTCGACCCCGACCATCCATTCGACAATGGAACGGTCGTCGACACCCGCGGCTCGCCCTGTGTGGCTCCCTCCATTCATCCCATGCGGTCCTCGGGCCTGCTCTTCCTCACCGCGTTCGTCAATGACGAAGCGTCGGTGTGGGGGCTCATCAATCTCTCTGATCCGCTGACGATTCGTGACTCGACGAGGGGTGTCGTCGTCGCCGATTTTCCACAGGACTTCACCGGCGACACCCCACCCAAGTCCGTCAGCTGCACGCCGGCGGGTGACGGAGCCGTGCTCGTGATGGGGCTCGTACCCGCGAGCCCTTGACGTCAGCGGACCTTCGACGATGAGAAAAGCTAATGCCGACGCTGCGAACTTCGTCGCGCTCGACTTCCTCTGCCTGTCAGCCGTTGCTGGAACCATTGCCGGGCGCGGCGGTCACCAATCCACTTGTACGTATCGAAATAGCACCATCGCTCCCAGTGCTCGGGCACCCTTAGCGGAACTTCGAGCTGGCGGGAGGGAGGCGGGTGGGACCGCTCGGCTCTTTCGGGCGGGTGACGACGGCCGTTCGCTTTTCCGGCTCGATCACGAAGTCGGTCGTGAAGACGAACATGTCGTCTTGGTTCTTGACGAGAAACTTCGCCGATGGGTTTTGCGGTTTCAACCGCTCGTTGCCTTTTTCGTCGGTGCCGAGCGTCAGCTCGATGGTGTCGTCGGGGGCTGCTTCGAGCTCGACGTGAGCCGCGCCGGACGAGTCGGTGCGCGCCACCTCTTGCCCCAGGTAGATGACCGGTAGGTTCTTGCCATTGTTCGCGCGTACGGCGACGACGATCTTTCGCGTGGTCGGCGGGCAACTCACGTCGTATTCGGTTCGCTGCGTAGGATCGGACAGCCGTCGGAGCCGCACGGCGAGCGGTTCGGTGGGCGACTTGAAACCGGAAGGGCAGACGATCTCGAGGGGCAGTGTTTCCCCTTCGTGACCCTGAATCGCGAGAACGACGGTTCCATTGTCCTTCGTTCTTCCCACTTCGACGCGGTCATGCGAAATGACGGCGCCCGCCAGCGGACGACTTGGATCACCGGTGACGCGGATGGCGAATTGATAAGGAACCGGCGCCTGCCGCGCGCGGCACGCCGAGCCCCCCACGAGCATCCCGAGGACTGCCGCCCCAATGCATCGACCGCAACGCATGCGAACGCGCAACCCTAGCATTCGGCTCCCGCGCGCGTCCATCGGCGGGACCCCTTTTCCTCGAGCGGGATGCGCGCTACCGCGTCTCGCGCCGCACGCCTTCGCCCCGCAACCATGCACTGCCAACTCGAGATTGGCAGTCGGGGGTCGGCGTCGGCGCAAGTAGGCAGATCCTAGAGAAAATGTGGGAGGCATGCGCCTTGCTCGGAGGGGGCGAAGGCATGCAGCAACGAAGGCACGCTCGGACCCATTCGAATCTTCACCGGGCTCACGGCGGTCAGATCTACGTCGAGTTTCTCGCGATCGCCAACACCCTTGCCGCCACCGGCCCGAGCGTCGTGACCGCGTATCAGCTTCAACGATCGGTGCTGCTTTCCATCAACCCATGAGAAGGAGACCTCCCATGATGCTTCGCGAAACGATCAGGAACTTCGTGCGAGATACCCGCGGTGCGAACGAGTATGTCAATACCCTTATTCTCGTAGCGGTCATCGCGATCGCCGGCTTGGCAGCGTTCCAGGGTATCGGCACGGCCATCCAAGGCCAAGCCGGCACCAAGGCCAACCAGATCCAAGGCCTGCCCTAAACGAATCGCACGTCATAGTCAGCCGGTCAGCGCGTTTTTGATTGGGCCATTCACCCGGTTCGAGGAACTCATGGGTTTCGTGTACCTTGCGCTCGCACTCGCACTCGTCACGTCCGGCGCGGCTGCCGTGATCGACTGGCGCACCGGGCATATTCCGAATTGGCTGACGCTGGGGTCGATAGGTTTGGCGGTGGTCGTCCATGGCCTGCATGGAGCGGCGGTCGGCGGATTCCGCGGAGCGGCGAGCGCACTCGTTTCGGTCGTGCTCGGGATCGTCGTCTGCTCTCTGGTGCCGTTGGTCCTCTATCGGGCCAATGGCATCGGAGGGGGGGATGTGAAGATGCTCGCCGCCATCGGCGCCGTGTGCGGCCCGATGATGGGACTCGAGGCGCAATTCTACTCGTTCATCGCCCTCGTCCTCTACGCGTCCGGCCGTCTCGCCTACCAGGGAAAGCTCGTCCGCACCCTCGGTAATGCCCTGTGGGTTGCCATCAATCCGTTTTTACCCGCCGCGCGCAGGAAGCCCCTCGCACCCGAGCTGATGACCTCTTTCCGTTTCGGTCCCGCGATCCTGGCCGGCGTCGTCGCGACCGCGCTGGCGCGGTGGAGGGTCGGATGAGCGTCGGGTGTTACTCGGCGCGGCCTTCGGCCCGCCTGCGGTGTGCGAAGGGATCGGTATTCGTCGAAACGCTGATGGAGATGGGCTCACGCGGAGCTTTGCAAGTCGAGGTCGCCGAACCTCGGTGATTCAACCCTATTCGGACAGCGTGCATTCATGAATCGTCGAGCATTATTGATTTCGCTGATCGCAGCCATGGTGACCGTCATCTTGCTGCTTCTTTACACGCGGCAGTTCGAGCAAGAGATGTCGGGGGGCGAGCGGATTCGGATGCTCGTCGCGCTGAAGCCGATCGAGCGGGGGAAGCTGGTCAGCGACGACATGCTCGGCACCCGCGACGTCCCCATCGCCTATGTGGAAAATCGTGCCGTAAAAGCTTCCGATCGGTCGAGGATCATCGGAGTCGCCGCGGCGAACAACGTCCAGGCGCACGACCTCCTGATGTGGACCGACCTGGCGGTGAACACCGAAGAGCGGGATCTCTCGTCACTCGTCCAGCCCGGCAATCGGGCAGTGACGGTGCACGCGACGAGCAGCGAAGAAACGAAAGGCAACGCCTTGATTCGCCCTGGGGATTACGTCGACGTGCTCGCCACGATGCCCGAGGTGGGCAAGGGCACCGCGCTCGACGTGCGCTCGTCGGTCGTTCTCTTGCAGAGGGTAATCGTCCTCGCCGTCGGGCTGGCCACCGAAGCGCAAGCGGTCACCGCGAGTCCACAGCCGGCCACGTTTTCCTCGCAGCGTGACATGCTCCTCACGCTGAGCCTCAACTTGCAGGAGGCGCAGCTGCTCGCGCTGGCCGGGGAGCGCGGACATTTGTCGGTGGGCGTGCGCAATCCAGACGACACGAGGGTCGTCGACGGCATTCCGGACATGTCATCGGCCGCGCTTTTCGACGTGAAAGCGCGCAACGACATCCAGAGAAAACGACCGAGCACCTCCGCCGCCGCGCCGGTACGTCTGGAGAGTGCAAGCCGATGACGTGGTTTCGAGTCGCAACGATGGTGACCGCGCTCGCGGTCTTCACCAGTCCGGCAATGGGGCAGCGCAAGCAACAGCAGGACGCGGCCGCCAAAGTCGAACACGGCGAGGAGATGAACTTGGCGGTGGGGGAGAACAAGACGATTCCAGCCCACGATGTGAAAAACTTTTCCGAGGGGATACCGGGAGTCGCCGATGTGAAGCTCACGACCGATCAGGGTCAGTTCGTGGTCGTGGGACAAAAGCCGGGCGCGACCACCCTCTTGCTCATCAAGAAGGACGGTACCCAGGTCACGTGGTTCATCAACGTGTACGCGCGGCCGATGGACGTGGTGCAGCGCGAGCTCGAGCAACTACTGGAAGGCACCACCGGACTGCGCGTTCGCCGGGTGGGAGGTCGTTTCTTCATCGAAGGAGGCGTCAATACGGAGGCCGAACAGAAGCGGCTCCAGCAAATCGCCTCGCTCTATCCGGGCCAGGTCGAGTCGCTCGTCGCCGTCGGTGCTCCGGCCGCCGAGCGGAAAATCGATATCCGCATCGATTTCTTTTTCGTCTTGTACGATCGAACCAAGAGCTACGCCTTCGGTGTCGGCTGGCCGGGCCGCATCGGTGGTACGGGCATCGCGAACAGTCAATTCACTTACGATTTTCTGGCCAAAGCCACCACGGCCGCCCAGGCATCGATCATCAATCAGCCGCTGCCGTTTCTCGACATGGCGGCGAGCAATGGGTGGGCCAAAGTCCTAAAACAGTCGACGGTGATCTCCTCCAACGGCTCGGAGGCCAACTTCTCGAGCGGAGGGGAGCAGAATTTCGCCGTCGCCAATGGCCTGACGACCACGATCAAGGCCATCGAGTTCGGGACCAACCTCACCGTCCTTCCTCGCTACGATCCGAAAATGAAAGAGCTCTCCATCAAGGTCACGTCCGACGTCAGCGATCTCACGCCGGCGGTGGGTGGCACCAATCTGCCCGGGAGGAACACCTCCAAGCTGTCCACCAACATCGACCTCAAGCTCGGACAATCGGTGGTGCTCTCCGGCATTCGCACGCGCTCACAGCGACATGCAATCAGCGGCTTGCCGTTGTTGAGCGACATTCCGCTTTTGGGTGTGCTCTTCGGGACCCACAGTGACTTCAAAGAGGAGGTCGAGGGAGCGATTTTCATCGTGCCGAGCATCATCGAGTCGATACCTCCCGCCAACATGGAGATGATCAACAGTGCGATTCGTCAATACGAGGCGTATTCGGGCGACATCGCCAAGGTTCGCTCCTACGACAAAACGCCACCGGTCATCAAGAGGTAGTGTCCATGCTATGCGAAGTCGTTATCGACAATGACCAAGGCAAATCGACCGTCGTCACGCTGAGCGGCCATGGACCTTTTTCGGTGGGGCGCAACGCGACATCCAGCATCGTTCTCGATAGCGATCTCGTCTCTCGGCAGCACGCAGTCGTGCGGCTCGGAGTTTCCGCGGTCTCGGTAGAGGACGTTTCCACCAACGGTACGATCGCCGGCGGAACCTTGCTCCGCCGTCAAACGCTCGAGGTTCCCTTCGGAACACCCATTGCCGTCGGTTCTTTTCGCTTGAGCTTCCATCGTCGCAAGGCAGAAGGGGTGACGCCCATCTCCTCGCCGTCGCCGCTCCTGCTACCGCCCCTGGGAGCGCGGGCGCGAAGGCCGGTGGGCGAGACCGCACTGGCGCAGGCGCTAGGCGACGTGCCGGCGGTCGACAGCGGCGTTCGCGCCCACGACGTGCACCGCAACGGCGCCGGATTCCAAACGGTCACGCCGCCGTCCGCCGCTCCACGCGTGGAGAGCGGGCCCGAAGTGCGAGCCGATCTGCGGCGCGAGGTTCACCGCCTGTTGCTGGAGCACCTCGACCTTGCCCAGATGGACCCCACGAAGATCGATGAGCCATCGTTCCGGCCTCGGGTGCTGGTGGCGCTTCGCCGAATCATCCAGAGCCTGGAAGCGCGACTTCCCGCAGACGCCGACAAGGACGCGTTGATCGGCGAGATGGCCGACGAGGCGCTCGGTCTCGGACCGCTCGAGCATTTCCTGGCCGACCCGACGGTGAGCGAGATCATGGTCATCGACGCGAACACGATCTACGTGGAGCAGAACGGGAAGATCGTTCTGACCGGGGCGCGCTTCACCGACGACGACCGGGTGCGTGCGGTCATCGAGCGGATCGTCACCCCCCTCGGCCGCCGGATCGACGAGTCGTCGCCTCTGGTCGACGCCCGCTTGAAGGACGGATCGCGCGTCAACGCCATCATCCGACCCCTGGCCCTCAAAGGTTCGTGCATCACCATCCGCAAATTCGCGCGCATACCGATCACCCTCGACAAGATGATGGAGTGGAAGACTCTCTCTCCCGAGATGGCGCGATTTCTCACCCGCAGCGTCGTCGCCCGAAAGAACATCGTCATCTCGGGCGGCACCGGAAGCGGCAAGACCACCTTGCTCAACGTGCTGTCCGCTGCCATTCCCGCGTCCGAGCGCATCGTCACGATCGAGGACGCGGCCGAGCTGCAGCTCAATCAACCCCACGTCGTCGCGCTCGAAACCCGACCTGCCAACATGGAGGGCAAGGGCCAATACACGATTCGCGAGCTCGTGAGGAATGCCCTGCGGATGCGGCCCGACCGCATCGTGGTTGGCGAGTGTCGGGGCGGCGAAGCCCTCGACATGCTGCAGGCGATGAACACTGGACACGACGGCTCGCTCACGACGACGCACGCCAACTCGCCGAGCGAAGCGGCCACGCGACTCGAAACGCTGTGTCTCATGGCGGGGGTCGAGCTGCCGGCGCGGTCCATCCGCGAGCAGATCTCCAAGAGCATCAACCTCATCGTGCAGAAGACCCGTCTTCCCGACGGGACTCGAAAAATCACCGCGATTTCCGAGGTGCTCGGTCTCGACGAGCACGACGAAGTCGATCTGCGTCCGATCTTCCAATTCTATCGCAGCGGAACGGGGCCGAACGGGGAGGTGCTCGGGGGATTCCGGGCAACCGGATACCTTCCGTCTTTTCTCGGGCAGTTCATCGTCTCCGGATTCGTTCGACCGGGGGAGCCTTACCTATGAATTCTCTGGCGAGCGCCGCGCTGCTCTTTCAATGGACGGTCCATCGCGCACTCTACAAATGGAGCGCCCTGCTCGTGGCCGGCTTCTGCCTGGGCTACCTCACCTACGGTGTGATGACCGATCCGCTGTGCTGGCCGCGCCGCGCCTGGACGCGTTACGTCACCCACCTCGAGCGCAAGTTGCGTGACATGTTCTTGCAGACGAGCGGATCGCTGATTGCAACGGTGCAGATCGTTCTCATCATCGTCACCTTCGGGGTGCGGCTCGTGACCGGCACGCGCCACTTGGAATGGATCGCGGTCGTCATCGCGATGGCTCCCCCCCTCTACATCGAGCAAATGCGACGCAATCGGCTGACGGCAATCGAGAAGCAGATCGACTCGTTCATCGTTTCATTTGCCAGCGCTCTCAAGACGACTCCCAGCATCGGCCAGGCCCTTTCGAGCGTGCACGAGCTGCTCTCGCCGCCGCTGCAGGACGAGATCGGTCTCGTGCTGAAAGAGATGCGTGTGGGCAATACCCTCGACCAGTCGCTCCTGAGCTTGGGAGGGCGCATTCCGCTCGTCGAGCTCGATGCCACCTTGGCCAGCATCCTCATCGGCCGGCAGGTCGGCGGCAATCTCCCGGTGATTCTGGAGACCACGGCGGCAACGCTTCGTGAGATGTCGCGGCTTCAAGGGGTGATGCGCAGCAAGACCGCCAGCGGCAAGTTGCAGGTCGTGGTGCTGTTCTTGGCGCCACCCATCGTCGTCTTCGGCTTCGACCTGGTGAAGCCCGGCTACTTCGAACCCATGACGAGCTCGGCGGTCGGCATCGTCCTCGTCACCATCGCGGCGATGCTGTGGATAGGATCGGTCATCTTCGCACGCAAGATCGTCCGGGTGCAGCTATGAAATTGACGGTACACGCGCTCTTGGCTCTAGGGCTCGGCGCCGCCTTCCTGTCGGTGGTCATCGCGGTGTATACGCTCGCGACTGCCCCCACCCACACGTCGACTCGGCTGGGAGTGCGCGGGTTCAAGCGGGTGCGCTCGATCGAGCAAAACGGCGCTTGGGCTCAGATCGAGCCGCTGGTCCGATGGCTGGCCGCTCGCGTATCGCCGCTCGTGCGCGGTGAGCTGCGCGCCAAGATCGATCGCGACATCATGCTCGCCGGCGATGTGTGGGGGCTCACGCCCGAAGAGTACGTCGGCCTCTCCCTGCTCTCTTGTCTAGCGGGCCTGGTATCGGGCGGCGTGGCGATCGTCGCATTCCACAAGCCGGCCATCTGGATCTTCCTCTCCGGCACGGTCGGTTTGATGCTGCCGTATCTTCACGTGAGCGGTACGGCCAACGATCGGATGAAACGTATCCAGAACGGTCTGCCGTACGCGATCGATCTTCTCTCGCTGGGCCTCTCGGCGGGACTCGATTTTCCGGGGGCGCTGCGTCAAGTCGTCGACAAGACCAGCGATGCGGACGACCCGCTCATGGAGGAGATCAACTTCATCCTGCAGGAGCTGCAAATCGGCAAGACCCGCAAGCAGGCCCTCATCGAGTTTCGAACCCGCGTGCCGGGAGAGTCGGTCAACGAGTTCGTTGCCGCTGTCGTGCAGGCCGAGGAAAGGGGAAATCCGCTCGCCGAAGTTCTCCGAATTCAGGCGACGAGCTCGCGGCAGCGGCGTTCGATGCGCGGCGAGGAAGCTGCCGCCAAAGCAGGAATGAAGCTGATCGTTCCCGCCCTCATGGTGTTCGCCGCCTGTCTCATCATCATCGCCGGGCCTCTGTTTTTCGAGCTGATACCCCTCATGAACGGATGACTCATGTTGCGTGCCTCTTCATTCTTGTTTGCCATCACCTATCCCAACGGCCGGCGTGAGCAAATCAGCGTCGATTCCGATTCGGCCAAGGTCGGCAGCGGAGCGCACTGCGAAGTGCGGCTTCCGCCCGAGCACGCCGCCGTCGAGCATCTCTCGATCGAGACCCGCCAGGGAGCGGTGTTCGCCGAAGCTCGAACGCTGTCGCCTCCTCCCACCATGAACGGGCTTCCTTTCACCCACGGTCGCCTGCTCCCCGAGTCGGTCGTGATGGTGGGCCAGATCGGACTCTCCATATCTCTCTTGCAATTGTCCGACGAAGTCGAAGTCAAGAAGCGTTCGACCGGCAGAAGCAGCCCGCACAAGTACGTGCTCCTGGCGGCGATCGTGCTGTTCGGAGTCGTCTATTTCGTCAACAAGTATCGTCGTCCCGATTCGAGCGTCGAGATGCCGCTCGGTACTCCGGAACTGTGGCCACAAGCCGAAGTCAACTGTCCGCAACAGTCGAAGGAGCCCGCGCTCGCGTTCGCATTCGACCAGAGATTGCGCGCCGACACCAAGCGCGAACGCTCGCCTTTCGCCCCCGAGGACGGCGTGACCGCCGTGCCATTGTACCAGCGAGCCGCCGCCTGCTTCAGAATGGCGGGGCACCCCGACGAAGAGCGCGAGTCGATAGCCGACGCGACCTCGCTACGCCGCCGGTTGAGCGATGATTTTCATTTGAATCAACTGCGACTCGAGCGCGCGCTCGACACCCAACAATGGGAGCTGGCGCGACACCAGATTCACCGTTTGCAGGCTTACCTTGGCTATCGCTGGGATCCGGCCCTCACGAAAGGCGCCTCGCCGAACGCGAGCGCCGAAACCGTGAGAGGCGCTTATTACGCTTGGCTTTCCAACGTCGACCGACGCATCGGCCTGAACGCCGCCATGACGAAGAAGAAGTGAACATGAAGAAGAGAAACATCATCCTGCTCGCCGGCCTGGTGCTGCCGGTCGGGCTCACGGTCGGATGCACCAAAACCCCGAGCGCCGAGCTACGCGATGGCCTCGAGGTGGTCGCGCACGAACGCGATCCGGCCCGGCTCGCGATGGGAGCGGAAGCCTTCGCGAGCATCGGCGATTTCGGCCGAGCGGCGCAGTACTACTCGGCGGCCCTCGAGCAGGGCGCCGACGAGGGCGTCATCGTCCCCAAGCTCATCGACGTGTACGTTCGTGACAAGCAGTATCGAGCGGCATGCTGGCGGGCGAAGACCTATTTACAGAAGCATCCGCAAGAGACCTCGCTGCGATTCGTCCTCGCGAACCTCATCGCCGGTCTCGGCGATCCAACCGTGGCCCGCCAAGAGCTCGAGCAAGTTCTGCGCGAAGAGCCGTCCAACGCCAACGCGCACTACGCCCTCGCGGTGCTCTTGCGCGACGAGGCCGCCGAGCTCTCCCTGGCCGACGAACATTTTCGAGAGTACCTCCACCTTTCGCCGGCCGGACCCCACGCCGACGAGGCTCGGGGCTCGCTCCTCAAGAGGGTACGATGATTCCCGAGCAGGTGTTCGTCGAGACGCTTCTAGCGTTTCTGGACCCGATTCGATCCTACCTCGACGATCCGTCGGTGAGCGAGATCATGATCAACGGACCGGACAAAGTCTACGTCGAGAAAAAGGGCAAGCTCGAGCGCATCGACGCGCGATTTCCGAATGACGAAGCGCTGATGGCCGCGCTGCGCAACGTCGCGCAGTACACCGGCAAGCAAGTCGACGAGTTCCATCCCATCCTCGAAGCGAGGCTACCGGACGGCTCGCGCGTGCAGGCTGTCGTTCCCCCGGCCTCGTTCGGCGGGGCGACCGTGGCGATACGGCGCTTTTCACGCGCGCTCTTCGCCATCGAGCGCCTCATCGATATGGGCGCGCTGACCACCGACGCGGCCAGCACACTCGGCGCTCTCGTGGTGGCCAAGTTGAACGTCATCGTCGCGGGAGGCACGGGAAGCGGCAAGACGTCGCTTCTCAATACGCTGTCGCGATACGTGCCCGAAGCCGAGCGCATCGTCGTCATCGAGGACTCCAAGGAAGTCCAGCTGCAGCAGGAGCACGTGGTGTACTTCGAAGCACGGCCTCCCGATGCGAAGGGGCGCGGGGCCGTCAGCATCCGCGATCTGTTCCGCGCCACCCTGCGACTTCGACCCGATCGCATCGTCATAGGAGAGATACGCGGTGGGGAAGCGCTCGACATCATCCAGGCCATGGTGAGCGGACACGGCGGCTGCATGGGGACGCTGCACGCCACTTATCCGCGCGACACGCTGACCAGGCTGGAAACGATGGCCTTGATGAGCGACGTCGAGATTCCGCTGCCCGCTCTTCGCCTGCAGATCGCGTCGGGAATCAACATCATCGTGCAGGTGGGTCGCTTCCCCGATGGGTCACGCAAGGTCACCCACATCACTGAAATTCTGGGTTTCGATCTGGCTACCGCCAAATACGAGCTCGCGGACATCTTCGTTCGCGAGTTCCGCGGACTCGATCCCAACGGCAATGCCATCACCGAGCTGGTATCGACCGGTTATCTCCCCCGCTGCGTGGGGCAGCTGCACGAGCACGGCGTCGACTTGCCTCCGCGGCTCTACGAGATCGCCGAGCGGTCCGACCGAGGAAGGAGTTAGAACGCATGTTCGAAGGTGGGCAGGCATCGTGACCGTCGATCGGCAGGCATCCGAGCCGATCGGCGAGTCGCTGCGCGACCGCATCCTCGTGGCGCTCGCCGTGCTCTCGGTGCTCGCTGCGCTCGCTGCCGTTTTTGGCGCCGTGCTGCACCGTGGCGCGTCGGCAAGAGCCGAAGATTCGCATTCCGAAACGGATTCTCCAGCCGCCACCGTGAGCAGGGCCGACACGCGGCCCGCGCGCGTGTCCGACGAGTCCCTCGTCGAGCCATCGCGCGATCCACGAGCGGACGGGCCGGCATGGACGCCGGTGCCGCTCCCCGAAGGTGATACGGTGGGCACGACGAAGGACCCCAACGAGGGGAGCGCGGCGGCCCTCAAGAAATGCTGCGAATCGCTGCGCGCGGTCTTCAAGCGGGCGGCCCCCGGCGAAGGGGGCCCGGCCCAAGCCTGCGACCGACTGACCACCCTCGTTTCCAGCCGGAGCGCGACGAGCGACGCGCTCGCGGCGGCCGCCCTCGACGGCATCCGCGGCGCTCTCGCGCGTCAACCGAAAGGCTTCAATGTTCCGGCCGCGTGCAAGTAGGAGGGCGCATGAGTGAGCGCAGCAACGATCTCGTTCTACGTCTTCGCCACGGAGACACTGCCACCCGGGCGATATGGTTTCGCACCGGAGAGGTCGCCAAACCGATCTCCATCGGCAGGCAGGGAGAATGGCGGGTGGACGCAGAAGGGGTGGAGGACCTGCATGCCTACGTCCAGTTCGACGGGCGTGCTCTCTGGATCATCGGACTCCACCCGGAAAACCCTCCGCTCGTCGACGGCATGCCGCTCCGAGAGGAATGGACCGAGGTCCCCTCGCCGAGCGTGCTTGCCCTCGGGGCGCTGCGTATCGTGGTCGATCAGGCCGATGAGAGCGAAGCGGCCACCGAGTCGCTCTTTCGCGATGGGTTTTACGATTTGCCGGGTCTGGAAAGCCCTCCCGAAGAGCTGGCCTCGTCGATGCAGGAGGACATTCCGGTGGTCGTCGACGATCGATCGGTCGAGAGCGAGCATGGGCATCGATCGCGTTCCGGTGAAACGCGCGTCCTCGGGTCGACCATCATCCGCGCCGCGATCGAGCAAGCGATGGCGACATCGCAGGCCGCAGGCGAAACGGATCCCGCCCGAGCCGTTCAGGCAGTCGACCCGGGGAGCACGCGGATCCTCGATATCAAGAGTCTCTGGCCGCAGGCGCAACTGGTGGCAGCGGGGTCTTCCGCTCCGCTGTCGGTGCCCAAGAAAGAGCGCCCCGGCCGCAGCCTGACCCCCACCAGCGAAGACATCGCGCCCGGCGGAGCTCCCAAGGGGCTCGGCGCGCGGTTTCGCCAAGCGTCGCCACAAGCTCGCGCCATCATCCTGATGCTCCCCATCACGTTGGCGCTGGTGATCAACCGCACGGGGGTGGGTCGCCGGCTCGTCGCCTCGCTGGGCGGGAATACGCGGCAGCCCGCGGCGGCGCCACAAGACGCTCCCACCGCCGCGCTCACCCCGGTGGAGACCAAACCCGCCTCCGCGGCGCTGCGGCCGGCCGGGCGCGCTCCATCGGACGCCGAAGCGAGCGCGGGATCCGTGGCGCGCAAAGGTTCTCCCGGGCGGACGCTCGAGCGCGAAGCCGCTGATGCCGTGGCCAGGGCCGACTACGGTTCCGCCGTGAAGCTCTACGAGGAGCTTGCGGCGGCCCACCCCGGCCGCACCGCTTTCAGCGAGAGCGCGCGCATCCTCCGGGACAAGAAATAATCGCTCAGCGCCCTTCGCCCAAACCGTGCTTGCGCATGAGCTTCTGCACCATCTGGCGCGACACCTCGGCGATCGCGGCGGCGCGCGTGACATTGCCGTCCGTCTTGGCGAGCAGCGCCTCCAAGTATGCCTGCTCGAAAGCATCGCTCGCATCCCGCCGCGCGACCCTGAGCGGAACGATTTCCGTCGGCTGCATGATACTACCGGAGGAACCGGCGTCGGCGGGCAAGCTACGCATCGCGCGATCGGGCATGACGAGCAGCCGCTGAACGGCGTTCCTCAGCTCGCGCACGTTTCCCGGCCAACGATAAGTTCGGAACATCTCCCACACGTCGGGCGACACCTCGTTGAGGGAACGGGGCGGGCGCTCCTGAGACAGGAAGTGCTCGACCAGCATCGGCAAATCATCCATGCGGTCGCGCAGCGGCGGCACCGTCACGTGCGCGGCCGCAATACGGAAGTACAAATCCTGGCGAAAGTTGCCACGCTTCACTTCCGCCAACGTGTTGCGGTTGGTTGCAGCGATCACGCGCACGTCCACCGAGCCGGTTTTCGTCCCGCCGACCCGACGGATCTCGCGTTTTTCCAAGACCCTGAGCAACTTGGGCTGCAGATCCTTCGGAAGCTCTCCGAGCTCGTCGAGAAAGAGCGTCCCTCCATCGGCTTGTTCGAAAACCCCCTGCCTCGCGGCCACCGCTCCGGTAAACGCGCCCCTTTCGTGCCCGAACAGCTCACTTTCCACGAGCGTGGGTGCCACCGCGCCGCAGTCGAACACCACGTACGGTCTCTCCGCGCGCGAGCTCGCCCGGTGCACCGATTCGGCCACCAGATCCTTGCCGGTTCCGGTTTCGCCCTCGATGAGGAGCATGACGTCTGTGCGCGCGATGCGTTCGAGATCCGCGAAAAGCTCGCGCATGCGGGCCGAACGTCCGAGCAAGTCACCGAACCTGTCCACCGTGGACTGCTCACGGTCGACCGTCTCATCGAGCGGCGTGATGGAAAGCGCCGTTTGGCCGAGCTGCAGGGAGATCGGACCGACCAGCATGGCGTCGAAGATGCGCATGCCAGCGGTCAGAACGCCGTTGGTCGAACCGATGTCGCGCACGTACACACCGGTGTTGGTGGGCTCGATCTCGCAGTGACGCCGCGAGACCGTGTCGTCGGTCAACACGATGTCGTTGTCGAGCGAGGTACCGATGCGTACCGGCGTCCCTGCCACCTCCAGCGTGAAGCCCGCGTCCGGCCCCTTGGTGACCACGATGCGCGTTTTTCCGTATCGCACCACCGTCGTCGGGCAACCTCGGGTCTGTTCATCGGCCATCTCACGTTTAGGTAAGTCGAAAACCCCTGGGACGGCAAGCCCGAGTGGACGGGCGGGCTGGCGCAGCCATGCGTGCGACATCGGCATTTGCTGCCGATGTCAGGTTCTCAGAGCCACCCGTGACGGTGAAGAAACTCG
The DNA here is from genome assembly GCA_036395495.1 of Polyangiaceae bacterium. Classification (GTDB taxonomy): domain Bacteria; phylum Myxococcota_A; class Polyangia; order Polyangiales; family Polyangiaceae; genus DASWDH01. Next base: position 15,346 of record DASWDH010000057.1, on the reverse strand, counting down.
AGCAACGAGGGGTCGTCGACCGACAGCGGCGGCAGGTAGGAGGCCGCCCAGGTGCGTTTCCACCAGTCCTTTCCTGGATCGGCGAACGTCGTGAATTGGTACCGATAGAGCTCGGCCCGGATGTATTTGGGGGGGCGCGCGTCGAACGGATTCGATGCGAGCAGCCCGGTGACGCTGTCGTCGCCTGACAAGAGTTTGTAGACGAAGTGCACGACCCATGGGTCGTGGCGGTAGTCCGACATGGCAGCGAACCACATCTGCCAGTCGATGCGGTACTGGTAGGGTGCGACCACACAGGGACGGCGCGCGAGATCGCCGGGCTTGCAGCGGAACTCGTACGGCGTCCAGCGAGCGGTGCCGGGGTCCTCGTCGTTGGTACCCTCGAGAATGATTTCGTATCGCTCTCGTCCGACGGAGCCGAAGGCTCCGTAGGTATTGACCAGGTAGAGCGGGTCGAACGAGCTGTTCATCCGCTGCGCAGGAGAAAACAGATTCACGACCGGGTTGATGCTGAGCACGCCGACGACGACGCAGAGTGCGGCGACGGTCACGCGTCGCGTTTTGGAGCCCGGATGTTGGACCGCGAGCGCGCCCAGCTTCGCTTTCCAACGTGCGGGGCACAAGCGAAGCAGAGCCTGGTCGTCGAAGCAGGCAATGGTGATGGCGACTGTGAGCCAGTTCAGCCAGGAAAGATTGCCGCTGACGATGAGAAGAAGCTGAAACAGCACCACCGAGATGCCGCCCCACAGGCGGACGCGCCGCGGCCAGAAAAGCAAGAAGGGGGCTACGAGCTCGGCATAGTGGTTGAAGAGCACGCTCCCCTTTTGCACCCAGGCAGGAAGTTGGTGCAGATACCAGCTGAGGGGATTGGGTAGTGGCTGCGTCTCGTAGTGGAACATCAAGCAGGTCAGATCGCCCCAGCACGAGTCGCCGCGCAGCTTGATGAGTCCCGCGCCGAACATGAGGCGAAAGACGAGCCACCGCAGAAGCCACATCACGGGCTTGGGCGGCGACTCGTTTTTGGGAAACGGACGAGGATCGAGCGGCGGAGCGAGGAAGATGGCGAGAAATCCGGTCTCCAACAGGAGCGACTCCCAACCGTAGCCCCAGAAGACCTGTCCCACCTGAATGATGGACAGATAAAAGAGCCACAACAAAAAGAGCATGATCGAGTTGGCGTACCCCAAAAGAACGCCGAGGGAGAGCACGAGCCCCGCCCAAGAAACGACGCGCAGGGCGGCGTCGGAGACGCCGAGCCAAAACAGCGTCGGCAATCGCAACCACGCCCCGCTGTGCCCGAACTGAAAAGCGACATCGGCAAGAAAGCGATCGGCAGGCTCGAGTCCCTTGCTGCCGACGAGCGGCACGAGCTGGTTGCATGCCACCGCGAAGGCGACCATGTAGATGAGCCCGAGAAATCGCAGGAAGGCAAAGCGGGTGAGCGCGTAAGTATTGGGATCGAACGACGTCAACCACGCGGGCCGCAATCGGACGACTTCCTCTTCCACCTCGGTTCGTTCCGCCATCGCCGTCGCCGCATCGTAGAGCGGCGCGCGCCATCATGGAACGGCGGAGCGGGAGTCAGCGCAGCTTGTCGCAGCAGCGGACCCCCGTCGAGTAGTTGAAATGAGACGGAGGATGGTAGGTGATCTTCGCATCGCATCCGAGAATCGTCTGCCGCGAATAGAAGCCGCCGTAGAACGCGCTACCCGAGCTATCCACCCATTCGTCGAGGTTGCCGACCATATCGTAGACCGCATCGTCTCCCCATCGGCTCTTGCAGTCGGGGGTCGAGCCAGTCGGACGCAAGAGCGGGTACCCATCGGAATCCTTGACCTGATTCATGCGCGGATCGTCCAAGTCGATCGCCGAATTTCCGTGCAGGAGGTCGCCGGGGTGCTCGAGGTGGAACACGTTACAAGCGTTGGTGCGGTATTCCGGTCCGTAGGGAAATTGGGTGTTGCCGTCGCCGCGACACGCGCTCGTCCATTCTTCGGCGGTGCACAGGCGCTTGCCTGCGCTGGCGCAGGCCGCCTCGGCTACGAACTTGCTGACGTAGCCGTGCGGAACGACTCCGCCGCGGGAAGCCGCGCGCGCTGCCCAATCATCGCGCACCTGCCACGAGGGGACGGCGGGCAGAGGTATCGCCCGGTCCGCACCCCCGCCGGTCAGGCGAGCTTTCCAAGTCTCGAACACCTTCAGCGTGAGCGGTGCGCTGGGAGGGTAGAACGGCGAAAGCGCGCGTTCCTCGACATCGTCGACCATCGAAGCTTCGAAACGGTCGATGCAGAAGCGATCTTGCACGCGAACCATATCCTCCGAGCAACCGCGCGAAGTGAAAGCTCGATGCGGCGGTTGCGGGGGCCGACGCACGACGGGGCCGGCCGGCGAAGCCGCGCTGCGATAGGTGAGCGCGCGAACATACGGCCAGCCCACGATGATGGCGGTGCTGGCCAATGCGACGCCCGCGACGATCCACGGCAGGCGTTCCATGGGGACGCGCACTTTGGGAGGAGGGGGCGCCTGATAGGTGAGAATGTCTTCCACCCGTGCGAACCTGTCCTGCGGTTCGAGAGCCATGCAAGCGGCGACGAGCGCATCCCAGCGGGGATCGAGCTCGGGAACCAATGCGGAAGGACGCGGGGGCGGCCCTTTCACACGCTCGATGGCGCTGCCCACCACGGTCCTCGCCGAGAAGGGCTTTCGGCCGGTGAGCATCTCGTAGATGACGACACCTAGCGCGTAGACATCCACACTCGTGGTCGCCGCTTTCCCCTCGAGTTGCTCGGGGGCCATGTAATCGAGCGTGCCCACGACCAACGCGCCGGTCATGGCGCTGCCGTCAGGCGCAGGATCGAGCGTGCGCGCGAGCCCGAAATCGGTCAGCAGCAAACGCTGGGGAGGACCGGGCAAGAGAACCATGTTTCCCGGTTTGACGTCGCGATGCACGATCCCGGCGGCGTGGATGGCGCTGAGTCCGGCCACGACCTGTGGCAGGAGCTCGGAGACGTAATCGGGATCGAGCTTGCGCTCTCGGGCGATCTTTTCCGCGAGCGTTTCCCCCCTCAAGAACTCCATCGTGAGGAAAGGCATCGGCACGGCGTACCCCGATTTGGGGCGATGGAAACCGAACTCGAGGATCCGGCAGACGTTGGCGTGGGTGACGTGTCGCGCGAGCCTGACCTCCGCCATCAATCGATCCATCGCGCGGGCGTCGTCGAGCGACGTGCAGACGAGCGTCTTCAACGCCACCGTTTCCTTCAACACCGAATCGTGCGCTTCGTAGACTTCGCCCATCCCGCCGCGGGCGATGAAGCGCACGATCTTGTAGCGATCCATGATCACCTCGCCCACCCTGAGGGTGAGGGGGTGGGAGGGGTTCGGCCGAGACGATCGCGGCTCGGCGTCGCCCTGCGCAATGGCGCGGGCCGCCTCGCCCACCAGAACACGGCAATTCGCACAAACGTCGAGATGTCGCTGGAAGGGCTCGTCGAGAGACGTGCGCCCGGCTCGCCTGAGATAGTCGAACACTTCGTCTTCGGCGAGACACCGAAACCCGTCCGGCTGACGCGAGGAGGGTACCGCGCCCGACTCTTCGATCGGCTCGGCTTCCCGTGAGCGCGTCGGCAGTTTGCTCATCTCGCGCCGCTCGTGCTGCCGCTCCCGCTCCCGCTGGTGCTGGTGCTGGTGCTTGGGCGAGAGCCCTGACCCAAGTGCCGGAGGCTGAGGTCGAGCTCGTCCCGCACGACCGCGAGCATGCTTCGGAATTCCGACGAGGTAGCGTGAAGATTGAGCGACAGCTCCTGCCGGAGATTGGCAAGCACGCGCTGGCGAATGCCGACCAGCCACCGCGCGACCGTGGCCCGGTGGACGCGATAGATTTCCCCGATCGCTTCGATGTTCAACCGATCGATGAAGTGCATTCGAAGCAGCGTTCTCTCGCGCGCCTCGAGCGATGCGAGACTGCGCTCGAGCGCTTCTTGGAAGGCGCCGCGGTATCGATCGCGGATCGTTACGAGCTCCGGACTCGCGCTCGAACGATCGATGACCAGCGCGTCGAGGGCCTCGACCTCCTTCGCTCGGCCACCTTTCACTCGCCCGGTCAAGCCGAGAGCCAACCGAATCGCGGCCACCCGAATCCAGGCTCCGAGGGGGCCTCTTCCGCCGTAGCGCCCGATGCGCGGCTCTTCACCGAGGAGCAGCCGAATCCGAAGCTCCTGCCGCACCTCGTCGACGACATGATCGGAAAGCCCGAGCCTTCCCACGTATTGGTCGACCTGCGTCAAGAACGTGCGTTCGAAGAAACCGAGGGCCGCCGGATCCCTTTCTGCGCAGGCCCAGGCCAAGTACAAATCGGCCGCGCGAGCCGCCAGATCTTCCTGCGGAATCTCGAGCTCGATCGCGCGGCGAGCGAAATTTTCGGAGTCGAGCTTGACGCCTGGCCAGTGGGAGCGCCCGGCTTCGTAAGCGCCAGTGAAATCCGCGACTTGCATTCCCGTACTTTTCCTTCCCATTTGGGAGTGTCCGGGCGAGTCGCTGCTGGCTCAACCTCTCGCCTGCGCACTACCGATTGTTTGACGAGCGACGGAACAATCTTCGTTGATATACGCCCTTACGTGCGAAGCGGTATCAAGCGCTTTTCCAGCATTTCGCTGTGTGGGCACTGTTCCGTCTATAATGGAATTGCGTGCTCGTGGTTCCCGAGCACCTTCGTCACCTGCGACAGGTCGTCGATGAACCGTTGCATCTCGCGACGCCGGGACTCATCGTCGGAGGAGCGCAAGATCGACGACGGGTGGACCGTCGCGAGCACGTACGGCGCAAGTGGCGAAGGAACGAACTTTCCTCGCTCCAGGGTTACCCGAAACTTCTCGCCGAGAAGCGCTTGAGCCGCGGTCGCGCCGAGGCAGACGAGCACCCTGGGCTTGACGACCGCGAGCTCCGCTTGGAGCCAAGGCAAGCACGCCGTGATCTCGGCCCAGTTCGGCTTGTTGTGGATGCGGCGTTTGCCGCGCGGCTCCCACTTGAAGTGTTTGACGACATTCGTCACGTACGTCTTGGTTCGGTCGATGCCGGCCGCCAAAAGAGCTTTGTCGAGGAGCTTTCCTGCCGGGCCGATGAACGGGTGCCCTGCCAGGTCTTCCTCATTGCCCGGTTGCTCGCCGACGAACATGACCTCGGCGTGTGCGGCGCCCTCGCCGAACACCGTCTGCGTGCCCCGCTTCCAAAGATCGCATGCCTTGCAGCCCGCGGCCGTTTCCCGCAGGCGAGGGAGCGTGGGTCGGGGAGGGACGGGCGCTCGATTCAACTCGCACGAATCTTGGCGCCACGGCGCGGGTGCGGCAGCCGAACTTAGAGCCTAGCCCGGATCGCCTTGCGAAACGCGTGTTACGTGGGCGTGCTCCGCATTCGAGCGAGGTGGACCCACGATGGGCCCTTCAGGCCACGGCGGCGAACGATGTTCGTGATCTTCGCCCCGAAGCGGATGCCGAGCTCGGGTACCACCCAGCCGGGGCGGGCCGGCGCCTCCTTGGACAGCAACTGCAGGATGGCGTCGCGGTGGCGCGCGCGGTGAACCGTCATGGTCTCTCGATCTTCCATGAAAACGATGAAGACCGCCACGTCGGGGTTCAGACGATCGACGAACGCCAGCGTCTCCTTTACCTCGTCGGCCGTCTCGTCGAAAGCTCCCAGCACGAATGTGTGGCAATCGTGGATGCCGTGCGCGCGGAATCGCGCGCGCGCCCCCTCGATCTGTTCGAGGGTGAAGGGCTTCTTCAGCTGGGCGAGCATGCGGGGTGTGCCGGCATCCGAGCCGATCTCGACGCCTTGGCAGCCGGCGCGCGCCATGGCAGCGACCACCTCGTCGTCCAGTGCGATCGGCGAGGCGTAGCAGACCCAGGGCACCGGATTGCCGCGCGCGGCGATTTCGCTGCACACGGCGATGGCATGAGAGCGCGGCACGTTGAACACGCTGTCGACGAAGAACATGTGCGTGACACCTGGGATGCCCGAGCGAGCGACCATCTCCTCGGCGACCGCCCGCGGGTCGCGCACGCGCACTTTGGTCCCCTCGAGATCGGGGTAGTCGCAGTACGCGCACGCGAAGGCGCAGCCCCTTTTGGTCTGCAGATTGTCGGTCCCGTCGAACTCGTAGTAACGCGGGTCGACGAGGTCACGCGCCGGCAGCGGTAGCTCGTCCAGATCGCTCGTCGCCCACGTGCGATCCTTCTGCGCGAGCGACTTTTTCACGAGCCCGGACGAAGCGGCCAGCGCGCGCGTGATGCGCTGCGGCTTCTCGCCCCGCGCGACCGAATCGACGACGGCGCGAAACGCACGTTCGCCTTCCCCGACCACGCCATAGTCCCCGCCCAGCCGCTCGAGCAGTGTTTCCGGCTGCAGCGAGTACGCAGCACCTCCGAGCACGATCGGAGCTTGCGTCATTCGACGCAGCTGGCCGACGAGCTCGCGATATTCGGCGATGAGTCCCTCCATTCCGTCGTACGCGTTCGTGTGGAGGTTGCGCAGGCCCACTCCCACGAGCTCGGGGTCGAACTGCTCGACGGCGCGTGCCGTTGCAGCGTTCGGATCTTCTTCGAAGCAGAGGTCCAGTAAGCGCACCTCGTGCGCGTCTCTCAGCGCGGCCGCGACGGCGAGAGGCCCGATCGGAACGACCGGCGAGGGGAGTTTTTCCCGGTTGGCCGACACCAACAGCACGCGCATTTGGAACATCTATCGTAACATTACTGCGTCGGATCTTGGCGATGACAGATTAGGCTCAGCCATCGACGCGCGCTGTTAGCGAGGGTCTAACGCCTCATGCTACGACGAAAGTCCAGTAATCCGGATGCCCGACGACTTAATCTTGTGCCGCTTGTTGATCTCGATGAGCAGCGGCGTCAGCGCCTCGAGAATGGATGCGTTTCGCAGCGGGCCTGCGTCGACTGGGCGAACGCCGAGCGCCCGAATCAACTCGGCGACCTGCTCTTTGGCACGGGCATCGTCACCGGCCATGAGCCCGTCGGCTTCGATCGCGTGATCGAGCGAGGCGAGCTCGTGCGCTGCGATCTGATGGAGCGCTGCCACCACCGCTGCTTCCGAACCGAGCAGGGCTTGCGCTTGCTCTGCCGCCGATCCCTCCTCGGGCGGCGCGTAGGGATGTTTCGCCTTGAAGTCGAGCGGGACCACCGTATCGATGACGATCTTCGAGGCAAACGATTCGCGTAGCTCGTCCAGCAAAGCGCGGTGGCCTGCGAAGGGTACCGCCACGATCGCGATTTCGGCGCGCTCCGCCGCTTCGCGGTTGCTCGCCCCCTCAACGTTACCCCCGCTCGCGCGGCAAAGTTCCATGGCCCGTGTACGCGCCCGCTCGGCGTCGCGCGACCCGATCACGACCGAGTGACCCGCCTGCGCGAGGCGAAGCGCGAGCCCCGTCCCTTCCTTGCCCGTTCCGCCCAGAATTCCGACGATCATAGAGGCGACGAGCCTAGCACGACGCCTGCTGCGATGACCGATCGCGATCGGCTGCTGCCAACCTGGTCCTCGACACGGGCAGTCGATGTCTCGTGTCGGCACCAGCCACGATTCGTTTCCAAGACCGGGTCACGAGTTCGATTCGGCGGGGGACGTCTCCGGCGTTGAAGCGGTCACCTCCGCCACGCCGTTCTGCGGTACCTCGGCGGGCGGCGGACCGCTATCGGATTCCGATGGAGCGACGGCCGTCTCGGTCGGGCTGGGGTCCCATTTATCGTCGTCGTGCCATGGCGGCTTTGCCGCGGTGGGCTCGTCCGTCCCGGCCGGCGGTATCTCTTCAGCCGCGAGTTTCGCCGCCTCTTCGATGAGTGGCTCTGCGGGCGCGTTGTCGTCGTCGGATGCGCCGTCGACACGCGATGAGTCGGTCGAGTGACTCGGCGCGGCCTGCGGCCCGCCTGCGGTCGAGTGACTCGGCGCGGCTGCGGTTTCGGCGCCGTCCTCCGCGTCTGCGACGGTCGGCTCGGTGTGGGCGGCGTCCGGCGTAGGGGCGGGGGGCCCCGCCAGGGCGAAGTCGAGCGTAACGATCGGGGGCCGCATCGGTGGCGGCATCTGTACCGGGTGTCGAGTCGAGGACTGGGTCTCCGGCGCCTCTGCCTCGATCGTCGGATCGGTCGCTAACGGGGGCTCGATGTCTTGAGGTCCCAATTCCTGCGGGTCGGCGCGCTCCACAGGCGCCGGGATCGGCGTTGCGACGTGCTCGACCGGAGTGGCCACCCCTTGCAGGTGGCGCATCGAATCGTCGGAGCGGCCGAGGGTGAGAAGTAGCCGCGTGGCGGCAAGCCGAGCCGTCAGCCACGATGGCCTCCTGTCGAGGCGAAAGGCGAGGACGAGGACGTCGCGGTAACGATCGAGAGCGAGCTCCAGCTTGCCGAACCGTTCGAGAAGCTCGCCGGCCCGCAGCAGAGCGTCGAGCCGCCGCGTGTACTGCTCTTCGCCGAGAAGCGCCAGCGCCTTTTCGCAATAGACGAGCTCGCGCTTCACCGCGCGGCTGGCGCGAGCACGCTCCGCTGCTTCGAAGTAGGCGATCCCTGCGAGCTCCAGCGCTCCCGATTTCTCCCGCTGCTCCGCGAGCATCTCGAGATACTCCTCGTGGCTCCGCACTTCCGGCTTTCCATCGAGCCAATCGGCGAGGAGGCGGTGCCACCGCTGCGTATCGGCGGGGCTGGTCATGGCCTGCAGCCGATCACGTTCGAGGCGGCGCCGGAAGACGTACTCCTCGTCGCCGGGGAACGTCGAGTCGGGCAGGCGCAAGAGATAGTCACGATCGGCCAAACGCGAGAGACGTTCGGCGAGCTCGCGACGGCTTTGATCGATCTCCTGGTTCCAGAGCACCGGCGGATCGCTCTCGGCTCGATCGAGGACGATGAGCGCGCCGAGCCAGAACACGCCTCCCATGAGAGCCGCTTTTTGCAGAAGGAGCCGATCGGCGCCGGCGAGTGCATCGATGCGCGCATCGAGCGCGGGCTCCTCGCTGGATGGGGGCGGGGGCAGCGTGCCCGTTTCGCGGAAAACGCGCGCCGTCTCCTCGATGCGACCGGGGTTTCCGCCGGTTACCTCGCGCGCCTGCTCGACCAGGTGCATGGGCGTGATGCCGTCCGGGCTGAGCAGCGAGCCGATCAGCGCTGCGGTGTCCATTTCGCCGAGCGGCTCGAGATGAAGGAATGTGTGCCGGTCCGCCGGCGGTTCGGCTTCCGATCGACCCAAGAGCTCGGGTCGGGCCGCCGCGAGAAACATCACCGGTCCCCGCACGTTCTCGACGAGAAAACGCAAGAGCGAAAGCGTGTGCTCGTGACAAAGGTGCAGATCGTCGAACACGAAGCACATCGGCCCATGACCCGCGTCCGCCTCGAGGAAGCTCCTCAGCACGGTGCGTTTCAGCACCGAGCTTTCGGGGCCCCCATCCTCGAGCGCTCGCGTCACCGGGCTCTTCGGGAATTCGAGCTCGAGCAAGTCGCCGAGCAAATAGAGCACGTCGCCGACACGACGATCATCGAGCACCCCCGCCACCTGGCTGCGCACGGCAGCCTTGGCCGCCTCCAGCCCATCGATGCCGGCGATATCGAACCGCTCTCCGAGCAACTGCGTAAAGCACGACCACCGCGAACCGTCCTTCGTTGCTGCGCAACGAAACACCCGCACCGGCGGGTCGTCGAGGGACTGTACTTCGCGAAGAAACTCGTCGAGCAGTCGGGTCTTTCCAATCCCAGGACCGGCGAGGATCGTGACGCTGCGACACTCCGCTTGCTTGCGCACGGCGTGCATCGCTCGTCGGAGCGCTTCCAGTTCTCGGCCGCGCCCGAAAAAAGGGGGCGGTACTTCGGCGAGGTCGGGCAATTTCGGCCCCACCATGGACTCGATTCCGCCAACCAGCGTTCGAAATGCTTGTCGCATGGCCCCACCATGCTTGTCCCGCGGCGTGCCCCGCGCAAGCGATCCCGCGTCGTTTGCCTCTCGCGCGGACTTCTACAGTGATGCTACACGGCGTGGCGAATTGCCTCAAGCGACGCCGCATCTTCGAGTGACGACAGGTCGCCCGGCGGCTTGCTCAGCGCTACGGCGCGAATGGCGCGACGCAAGACCTTCGCGCTGCGGGTCTTCGGGATCGCGGTCGTGAAGCGTACGGCGGCAGGCCGAAACGAAGAACCGACGCGCTCGGCCACCAGCTCGGTGAGCTCGGCGCGCAGGCCCTCGCTCGGTGCCGCGTCGGCAGCAAGAACGACGAATGCCCAGAGGGCCTCGCCTTTCAGCTCGTCGGGAACGCCGATCGCCGCCGCCTCGACGACCGCCGGGTGTGACACGAGCGCCGATTCCACTTCGGCTGGGCCGAGGCGCTTGCCCGCAATCTTGATCGTGTCGTCGCTGCGGCCGTGGAGAAACCAGCTGCCGTCCTCGTCGATGGAGGCCCAGTCGCCGTGAACCCAGACGTTCGGCCAGCGGCCGAAGTAGGTTTCAAGATAGCGCGCTTCATCTTTGTAGAGGCCACGCGTCATTCCGGGCCACGGGCGCGTACACACGAGCTCCCCCACTTCTCCGCGTAGCGGCTTGCCCTCGTCGTCGTAGACGTCGATCGCCATCCCGAGCGCCGGGCCTCCGAGCGACATGGGTTTGATGGGCTCGACGGGATGGGGTGACAAGAAGCAAGCTCCGACCTCGGTTCCTCCCGAGATGTTGATGATCGGGCATCGTTTTTGTCCCACGACTTCGAAATACCAATGCCAGGGATCTTCGTTCCACGGCTCACCCGTCGATCCCAAGATTCGGAGCTTGGAAAGATCATGGGCAAGAACCGGCTCTTTGCCGTAACGCATGAGCGAGCGCACCAGCGTCGGGCTGATTCCGATGATCGAAACCTGATGTCGTTCGAAGAAGGCCCAGAGGCGGTCGGGAGCCGGAAAGTCGGGCACCCCTTCGTACATGGCGAGCGTGGCGCCGAGGGCGAGCGTGCCGACGACCTCCCACGGTCCCATGATCCACCCCATGTCCGCGAACCAACAAAGGCGGTCGGTCGTTTTGACGTCGAATTGGAACGCGGCTTCTTCGGCGATCTTGGCGAGAAAACCGCCGTGCACGTGGACCGAACCTTTCGGGCGACCGGTGGTTCCCGAGGTGTAGGCGACGAAGAGGGGATGCTCGCTGTCGACGGCGCGGGCAGTGAACGGGCCACGATCGGCGGACCGCGGCCAGGCGATGACCGTTTCTGCGCCGCGGGCCAGCGTTCCCGAGAGACGCGGCACCACGACGATCGTCTTCACCGAAGGCGCCGAGGCGAGCGCCTGCTCGGCCGTCTTCATCAATTCGATGACTTTGCCCCGGCGGTAGCAGCCATCGACCGTAATCACCGCCTTGGCTTCCGCGTCGGCCAAGCGAATGGCGACCGCGTCGGCAGCATAGCCGCTGAAGATCGGCAGAGAGATGGCCCCGATTTTGGCGATGGCGAGAAACGCTGCCGCGGTTTCGGGCACCATCGGCATGAAGATGCCAACCGCGTCGCCGGGACCGATGCCGTGCTCGCTCAGCATCCAGGCGAGCGCGTCGGTCTCTCGTCGCAGGTCGGTGTAGGTCAGCTTCCGCGTCTCTCCGTCTTCCCCCTCCCACACGATCGCTATGCGATCGCCGTGGAGCTCGGCGTGCTGGTCGACGCAGTTGTAAGCGAGATTGGTTTTCCCCCCCACGAACCACTTGGCGAAAGGAAAGCCGCCAGACATGTCGAGCACGCGCTCGTAGGGCTCGAACCATTTCAACCCCAAAAAGCGCGCGGTCGCTTCCCAGAACCATTCGGGCTCTGCGATCGAGCGAGCGCGCAGCTCGCTGAAATTCGAAATCCCCACCGTCGCCATGAAGCGGCCGATGTTCGTGTTCGCGATGTCACCAGGATGCCAAGCCGCTCGACTCAAGGGAGACCTCCTCGGTTAACGTTTGCATGACTCGGCACGGCTTTCGGCCTCGCCTAATCTTACTGTGTCAGATCTTGGCCATGACAGATCACGATCGGCAATTGCCGCGTGTCGGCCGTCGGAGTTGGGCATCAGACCGGAATGGCCGTCAGGCCTCGCCTCTGCAGCTTCGCCGCGAGTCAGTTCGGCCTGTCCGGTCAGTACTTTAGTGGGCCTATGGCTACTCCGATAAAACGATCTGGTAGCGAGGATCTGATGCAGTATACCTCGATCGGCGGCGAATCTAGCCGTGGATATCCTCGTCGCCGGGGGCGGGTTCCGGATCGGGCCAAGCGGCGTAGGTTCGCCGCAAATACATGAGCGGGGTACCGCCGGTGGAACTTCCAGCCTCGATGAGGCCGATGAGAACGAAGTGATCGCCAGCCTCCACGACTTGCGACAGGACACACTCCGCATGGGCAATGTTATCGTCGACCAAGATGGGAGCGCCTCCCGCGACCCTGGAGGGTTCCCATTTGGTGTTGGCGAACTTGTCGGCGCTCGGGGCGGCAAAACGCGTGGCGAGATCGCCTCGCCCGGCGGCCAGAAAGTTGACGACGAACGCCTTGGCATCGAGAAGGGCAGGCAAGCTGCCCGACCCCTTGTCGATGCAGACCAGAAGCATTGGAGGATCGAGGGAAACGGAACACACGGCATTGCTCGTCAGACCGCGCGGTGAGCCATCGCGGCCCACCGTCGTGACGACCGTCACCCCGGTGGGGAACGAGCCGGCGACGGCTCGAAAGAGCTGCCTATCGATCGCCAAGTGCTACTTCGTCGGTGCGGGCGCGGCGCCTGGTGCGCTCGGCACGCAGATAGGAGCGAGGCACTGCATACCAGGCATGCAATCGGCGGGTCCCTGGCAAGGCCAAGAACACTTGCCGGCAGCGACGTTGCACTTATGGGTGAGGCACTGCGCGTCGGAAGAGCAGGGAACGCCCTGCGGACTGGGATTCATGGCGCCGGTAGCCGTCGCGGCGGGCGGCGTGGTCGCCGTCGGCGCGGGCTGGCCATATCCCTGCTGGGGAGGAGGTTGACCCTGTGGGCCCGGCTGTCCGTAGCCGGTCTGTCCTTGCTGCCATCCTTGTGGGTTCTGCGGCGGTGGTTCTTCCTTCTTGCAGGCGCCTACGGCGGCAAGAACAAACGTCGTCGCGATCAAAGTGCCGGTCAGGAAGGGTCGCATGGTCAAAGGTCTCCTCGAAGGTGCGCCGACAGTAATGCGAGTCGAGGGCGAAGCCAACAGCCTAATTGTCCGAGCCGGCCGTCGGTCCGAACGCCAAAGAGCACCACGGCAGTGCGCCCATCGGATGGACGGAGCAAGCCACCAAACGATGCATCTGTTCCAAGATCAGAGCTCGAAACATCTGCTTGACGGGAGGTGTCGCAGAATCAGTGCATCCGCCGTTGCGAGCTTCCACCCGCGAACAAAAGCGTGCGCGACCAGCAGTCGATCGAAAGGATCGCGAGCCCAGGCAAAATCGAGCGCGCGCGAAAACCAGTCACCGGCTGGAGTTCGCAATCCTGACTCACGGCAGGTTCGGCATGCGTTCCGGTGGCGCGGTGATCGGCGGCCACACGCCGGCATCTCCCGACCCGGATATCTCCCCTGGCCCCTCGGGGAAGGAGCGCGGGCTCCTCGCGGACGATTCATTGCGTCGCGGCGGTTGGCTCACGTTGGCCGGCGGTTCGTCGCGACTCGCCTCGTCGGAAGGTCCACCACCCACCGCGGCGGGAGCAAAACGCAGGTCTTCGATGAGGACGAGCGCGCGGTCGGCGTGCTCTCGGGCCATCTGGTACGAAGAATCGAGCAGCGACCGCGCATCTCCCGCCGCGATTTTCTGACCTTCTTCGATGACCTTGAGCACGACCGCGTGCTGTTCGGCTAAAGGACCCAGGTAAAGGGAGTCGAAGACGCTCGTGGAGACGGATCCCAGTCGCTCCTCTTGCTCGACCGTGACGCGGTGCCACGCCGCGTGCACCGGATCGACTTCGGGAAACGCGGACAGATCGAACCGCTCGCGTCGCGCGAGCTCGAGTAGCTTTTGCTCGGCACTGCCGTGCGCCGTGATGAGCCGCTTCGCGAATTCTCGCACCTCGGGACGCTCGGCCCGGTTGGCGGCCAGGTTCGCGGAGCGAATCTCGGCTTCATTCGTGCGGTGCAGGAAACGAAAGATGGTGCGAATTCTCGCCGACGGTTCGGTGGAACACGCCTCCATGGCGTGATTGTCGGGGCTGGGCCTTTGGGTCGTGGTCGTGGTGGTTCCGGATTCACATCCGGTCACCGTCCCTCCGGCCACCATCAGGGCGAAGATCGCCGGTGCGGTGCGTGTAGCCATGACACCCCCTTCTTTTTGCCGACGATCGGAAGCATACGACGTGCCTGACCAGGTGTGCTGCGGATGCCACGCACGGCTCACGTGGAAAGCAGAAGCACGGCGCCGAGCACCGCGGCGGCGACCGTCTCGGTGCGTAACACGAAAGGGCCGAGCGAGACGACGGCGAAGCCCGCCAGCCGAGCCGCTTCGACTTCGTCGTCCTCGAAGCCCCCCTCGGGTCCCACCGCGAAAACGAGAGCTTGATTCCCGGTGAGCCGGCGCAGCTCGGAGCCGATGGGGCTCGTCGCTCGCTCCCAGAGACAAAGGCGAAGAGCGCCGTCCTCGGCCGGAAAACGCAGGGCCTCGCTCCACGAGCTTGGGCCGACGATGTCGGGCGCGTCGCCGCGCCCGCACTGCCGCGCCGCTTGAGCGGCGATCCGCTCCAGGCGACGCATGCGCTCTTCTGCGCGGGTGCGGAGCCTCACGACGCTGCGACGTGTTTCGACGGCCACGATCCGGGTCGCGCCGAGCTCGGTCGCATCGCGCACGACCGCGTCGAGCTTGTCCCCCTTGCCGATTGCCTGCAGCAACGTCACCGAGCGGGGGGCCCGAACGGCGGCCGCGCGCACCTCGTCGATCTGGCAGCGCACGCCCGAGCGTCCGATCATGATGACCGTCGCTTCCGCTTCGATGCCCTCTTGGGGATGGAACAAAAGGATGCGCTCTCCCTCCGCGAGGCGGTGCACCCGCGCGACGTAGCGCGAGCTCTCGGGATCGAGCGTCATCTCCCCCGGCTCGAGATGATGGACGGGCACGCGGAGCACCCAGGACGCCTAGCACGAACCGGGTCTTCGTCAGAACGTTTGTGATAACAGTTGGCTGCCGCGTATGGATGTCGACTTCTCCCCAATCGCGCTGTTGATCGTCGACATCGATGGCACGTTGACCGACGCGAAGCTCGCGTGGGCCGGGCCGGCGGCAGGTTGGACGCAGCTCTTCAGCGTCCGCGACGGCGAATCGATCCGTCGCCTCTGCCAGCGAGGCATCCCGGTGGTCCCCCTTTCC
>DASWDH010000056.1:0-5116 GCA_036395495.1 Polyangiaceae bacterium | reverse complement strand
TGCAGGACCCTATTGTGACCCCAATCCGCTCTGGAAGCTGTCTTTGCCGCGGTGTGACGTTCCGCGTGAGCGGCGATCCGCTCCGGGTAGGCATCTGCCACTGCACCGACTGCAGAAAGAGCAGCGGCGCGCCATTTGCGGCCTTTGCTGTGTGGCCTATCGAGGCCTTTGAGCAGGAGACCGGCTACACCAGCACCTATGCCAACCGAAGCTTTTGCACGACCTGCGGCGGCCGCGTCGCATGGCTGAGTGATGGCGAAGCCGAAGTCACGATCGGCAGCCTGGACGAGGTTCCGACCGGCCTTAGCCCCGAGTATGAACTGTGGGTAATTCGGCGCGAGCATTGGCTCGATGCTCTCCCATCCGCGAGCCAGTATGAGCAAGACCGCGTCGCGAGCTTGTGGTGATTCAGCCGCAGCCGAGACAAGGCACCAAAAACGATGCCATCGATGCCTGGGATCTGGCCGAGCAACTTCGCACGCGCTCGTGGACCAAGAGGGACAGCGAATTAGTTGTGAAGGTCCGCCGTATGAGTTTGGTCAAGCTGCGCCCGACGCGCTGTGCTTCTCAGGCACGCCCATGCATCAAGAGGTCGAGCTTGCGGGAAAATATGAGAAGCCCGATTGCACCCGCAAGCGGACCGAGAAAGAAGATGAAGAAATAGTCCGCCTGACCGCCGAAGAAATGAAACACCGCTCCATTCGCGATCTTTTCCTGCTGCGAGGCGAGCAAACCGGCCGACAGATTGCCCAAGAAAAGGGAGGTGTACCAAAGTCCCATCATGAAGGACCCGATTTGTGGCGGCGCGAGCTTCGTCACCATGGATAGTCCCACTGGAGAAATGGACAGCTCTCCCCACGTGTGGAGCAGGTACACTGTGAGGAGCCATAACGGGCTCACCAGGACGCCGCTTTCGGATATGCGCGCAGCGATCGTCAAGATGCCAAAGCCGCCCGCTACCAGCAAAAGACCCCAGACGAACTTGATCGTGGTCGCGGGCTCGCGGCCGCGGGCCCCGAGCCGCACCCACAGCGAAGCGAACATCGGGCCGAACGCGAGGATACCGAATGAGTTGATTGACTGGAAATACGATGTCTTGATCTCCCAACCAAAAAGCGTGCGATCGGTGCGCTCCTTTGCGAAAAAGTTCATCGATGAGCCGGCCTGCTCGAATGCAGAAAAGAACAGCACCTGAAAGAAAGCCATGATGGCGATCGCGGCGATGCGCTCCTTTTCCGCGCGCGTCAAGGGTCGGTGTTCGGCCGGGCGGGCTTCCCGAGTCTTGTGGCGCCCAGCCGGCGGCTCGCCGATGTTGCCGAGATAGCGTCGCCTGAGCAGAACGTAGAGTACGGTTCCAAGCACCATGCCAACGCCCGCTGAGGCGAAGCCCCAGTGCCAACCGAAGTTCTCGTTCTCGGCCAAGCTGCCGCATACAAGCGGACCCAGCAAACCTCCGGTGTTTACACCCATGTAATAGATCGTGAACGCGGCGTCGCGACGCGGGTCGCCTAGCTCGAAGAGCTGGCCAACCATAGTCGTCAGGTTCGCCTTGTGAAACCCCGTCCCGAGGATGATGAGGCATAGCCCGAGGAAAAAGGTCACCTTCTGTGGAACCGCGAGGCAGAAGTGGCCTGAAGCGATGAGACAGCTACCGACGATGACGGCGCGGTGCGTCCCGAGGACGCGGTCCGCCAAGTAGCCTCCGAGCAGCGGTGTCAAATAAACAAGGCCGGTGTACCAACCGTAGAGAATGCCAGCGTCCTCCTTCGACCAGCCGAAGCCGCCGCTTTTGCTGACGAGAAAGAGCACCAAAAAAGCGCGCATCCCGTAGTAGGAGAAACGCTCCCACATCTCGACCCCGAAAAGGAGATAGACAGCTTTCGGTTGCCTGTTTGGGTACCGTCCAGCGGCCGGCGCCACGATGTCTGCGGTGGTCAGGTCGCTCATGGATCGTCGCCTCGCCAGTATTCACGAAGAACCCATCGGCGACAGCGATTTTTTCCTGGACGGACCGAGTCCGGGATAGAGACAGGGCATGGATGTCCGCCGAACTAAAAACTTGCGTCCTAGTTCGACTGCGCTCCCTTCAAAGTCGAGGTCGCGCGCGTGGATCACGAGCACGACATGGCCGGGGAACCGGCCCAGGATTTCGTCGTGGACACGAAGCCGTGCGGTCATCGCAGTACGTCGCACCACTCTGTACTTCACCGATCCGAAGAGGCGCAACACGCCGGAGGGATATTCCAGCGCCATTTCGGCATGGGGAGGTCGAGAGCGTCATGGCGATTCTTGGCGACCAATTTTGCGATTCGATTGGGCGAGAAGTCCTTCAAGCCGCAAACGCCCGCCGCGCACTTCGACGGCGTCGCTCTCGAGCAGACGATCGAAACAAAGAAGGGACGCGCAGACGTTTTCTCGAATGTAGCTTTGGCGTTTCAGAATCATTTCTGTTCGGAAAAAAGCACCTCAGCTTCGCTCGTCTACGTCCATCATCGCTAGAATACGACTCAGGTCATCCGACGGGAACTGTCGTTCATACTTTAGGGGACTCGAATCCTTCGAGGTGCCGCGCCGAGTCCCGGGGTCGCTTTTTACTCCATGGGATGACGCGTCGCGCGAAGTGTCGCAGAATCGCACCACGCTCAGATGACGGCGAAAGAAGACGAATGGCTCTGGGGCTGGGATGAGACGCCGGGCATCGTCTCGGTGTGGGCCGAGCCCGACGGGCGCGCCTTCGTCTGGCGCCGGGAGCCCATGACCGGCGTACTCGTTCGCGAAAACAATTCCTTTCGCCCGTGGATGCTCCTCTCGTCTTTGCGCGATTTGTCCCACCTCGGCCGGCGATTGCGGTCCGAGCGCGAGGGCCCGTCTCCGGGCTCGGTGACTTATCGCGAGCTCGAAGGTCCGGGGGCGCTTCGCTATCTCGTTCGCGCGGACGACGCTCGTGTGATTTCCGGGGCAGTACTCCGCGGAGCGAGCCGGCGCTTCGGCCGCGAGGTCGCACACCTTCGGGAGCTCGATACCGACGAGGCGCTCGCGCTACCACCCGAAGAACAATATCTCGTAGCGTCGGGTCGGACTTATTTTCGGGGGCTCGAGTTCGATGATCTCCGGCGCTTGCAACTCGATCTGGAGACGACGGGGCTCGATATCGAGCGAGATCGGATTTTCATGGTCGCAGTTCGCGATCCGGCGGGCCACGCCGAGGCGCTCGAGGTCGAGGACGACAGTGACGAGGCGGAAGCGTCGCTTTTGCGACGGCTCGTCGTACGGATACGCGACGCAGATCCCGACGTGATCGAAAACCACAATTTGCACGGCTTCGATCTCCCGTTTCTCGCGAGCCGCGCGCGGCGTCTCGGTATTCCGCTCGAGCTGGGGCGCGCGCCGGGCCTTCGCCGGCGCCCGGCGGCGCGGTCGCACCCGTCGATTCGCCGGCAGCGTTACACGGTGCCGGGGCGCGAGCTCATCGACACGCTCGACGCGGTGATCCGGTATGACTTCGCGGCGCATGACCTTCCGGGGCGCGGTCTCAAAGCAGTCGCGCGGCACTTCGGAATCGCGACATCGACGCGAGAGTACATCCGTGGGGGACGGGCGTACGAAGTGTTCGGCCGCGATCGCGATCGTGTCCGTCGCTACGCGCACGACGACGTGACCGAGGCTGCGGGGCTCGGGCGTCTGCTCGGAGGCGCGGCGTTCGCGCTCGCTCGCATGGCGCCGCGCCGCTACGAACGGCTCTCGGATGCGGGCCCGGCCACGGGAGTAATCGATCCGCTTCTGCTTCGCGCCTACGTTCGCGCGGGCGCAGCGCTTCCTGCCCGCGGAAAGGGCGACGGAACAGAGCATAGCGGCGCCGCGCTTCATCTCTTCGCGGCGGGTGTGGCACGCCGCGTCGTCAAGGCCGACGTCGCAAGTCTCTACCCCTCTTTGATGCGACAGTACCGCATCGGTCCGGAGAGCGATCGGCTCGGCGTGCTCGTCAGTCTCGTCGACCGTCTCGTCGATCAGCGACTCACGGCGAAGGGCAAGGCCCGCGCTGCCGCGCCGGGATCTCCAGAACGCTATACGCATGAAGCGCTCTCCGCCGCGATGAAGATTGTAGTCAACTCCGCATACGGCTACCTGGGCGCGGTGGGCCTGACCCGGTTTGCCGACGTACGCGCAGCGAACGAGGTCACGCGCCGCGGTCGCGAAGTTCTCGGTCTCATTTGTCGGGCGCTCGCAGAGCGCGGCGTGACTCTCCTCGAGGCCGACACCGACGGCGTCTATTTTGCCGTGCCCGTGACGTGGGATGAAGGCGACGAGCGAAAGGTGGTAGCCGAAGTCGCGGCCCTCATGCCCCCGCGCGTCCATCTCGAATTCGACGGCCGTTACGCCGCGATGATTTCGCATGAGGCCAAGAACTACGCGCTCAAGCCTTATCAGGGCGCTCTCATTCTCAAAGGCGTGGCTTTTCGATCGAGCCGTGCCGAGCCGTTCGGACAGCGTTTCCTCCGTTGTGCGATTTCTGCCTTTCTCGACGGCGACATGCCCGCCGTGCGCGACGTCTACCAATCCACCGTGCTCGCCTTGCGCCGTCGAACGCTCGCGACGCGCGACGTCACCGCCCGCGTTCGACTGACGAAAACGCCCTCGGAGTACGTTGCGACGCGCGGCCAGCGCCGCGAGCTACCGTACGAGGCGATGATACGAAGCGGTCGCTCTCAGTGGACACCGGGAGAACACGTGCGGGTTTATCGAGCGCATGGGGGTGAAGCGGCCCTCTATGTTGAAAAGGACGGCGATGACGACGGCGAACCGAACGACGACCGAGAAGCGCCTGCCGACGAGCGCAACTACGATGTCGAATATTACGTGCGGGTGCTTCGCGAAACGTTTGCTTCGAGGCTGAGTCGAGCGCTTTCGGTCGAGGATTTCCACGTATTGTTCGCCGACCCCGAGCAGCCAACGTTGTTTCCCCCGCAGGTTTCTCGCGTCTGCCCCGTTCTCACAATCATCGCCTCGCCGTCGACGACATTCGACGTATAAGGCCGCCGGGGGCTCGATGTCTTGGCAGACCTCGTTCTACCTGGTGAGCAGGCCGTCCAGGCGATTGGACAGGTCATCTCCTCGG
>DASWDH010000055.1:0-5834 GCA_036395495.1 Polyangiaceae bacterium | reverse complement strand
GTTACGGCGAGGCCGTCGAAAATGCGCTTCAGAGGGCCATGGCCGCGAGGCCTCGCCCCTTTTGCATTGCGAAAAGCGAGTACCGCCTGTCCGGTCAGTAGTTACGTGGGGTATGGCTACTCCGATGCAACGATCTGTGGGCGAGAAACTGACGCAGTAACGCTAGGCGTCGTTCTAGCCATCTGCAGCCGACAAAGTCTATTTTTTTGTTGCCCCGAGGCCTTGCGCCCTTTGGGCACCCGAGCGGGAGTCAACGTTTCAACTCGGAAAGCGCCGCCAGCGTCGCGAAGCGGATGGGATGGATCGGGGGGCGCGGCGTCATCGGTTGGCTCGCGTCGCCTCCTTTTTCCGACAAGCGCGCTGCGCAGAGCGACAGACACCACTTGCCTTGGCAGATGCCGGTCCCAAAACCCGTGTAGCGTTTGAGCGATTCGATATCGCGGTAGCCTTCGGCGATGGCTCGGTCGAGCTCGTAGAGGGTGACGTCTTCGCAACGGCAAGCGAAGGTTTTCAGGCTCTAAGTCCCTTCGTATTCGCAACGTGACTCGCACGTTTCGAAAACGGTGACGCGCATGAGAGGCGGCAAGTGCGGCTTTACCTTCTGCCAGATCCAGCGGGCAAGGACCTCGCTCGTGGGGTTTTCCAGACCGGCGATCTCGTTCAGGTAGTGGTGGTCGAGTTCGGCGTAGAGAGGCGCCCAGAGCTCGTGCAGCGAGCCGAAGTCCATCAGCCAACCGGTCTTCGGGTTGACGGGCCCCTCGATGGCCAGCTCGATCCGAAAGCTGTGACCGTGCAGGCGGGCGCATTTGTGGCCTTCGGGTACGTAGGGCAACCGATGAGCCGCTTCGAAACGAAACTCGTGGACGAGCCGCACGTTCATGGCGTTCCGAGTTTAGCACCAACCAGCATGACTGCCCTCGACTAGAAATATTCCGCGAGCTTCTTGATGGCAGACGGCGTTGCGGCATCGTCGAACAAGAACGGCAAGACGATCCGCGGCGCGTCGGTATGTGCGAAGAGCCGCTCGAGACTCGCGGCTTGATGCCGTTCCTGGATGGCCCGGCGCGCGGCCGCCTGCAGCACGCCTTGTGCCTCATCGGATTCTACATCACCGCCGGCCGCACCGACGGGGATCTCATCCGGCTCGATCTTGGCGAGCTCGGAAGCTTCGGTCTCCGAGAAGAGGGATTTCACGACGCGGTTGACGACCAAGGTGCCGAGCGGCAACTCGAGCTCGTGGTCGATCGACTGGACGAGCTGGAGTGTTTCGGTGACCGGCAGCTCCTCGGGGAGGGTGACCACCACCACGCCGGTTCTCGCCGGATCGGTGAACATCTTCCACGCGCTTTCGGCATCGCGACGAAGAACCCCGGGAGGAACGATCTCCAGGATGATCTTGGGCACGCGCAGCATGTCGAGACCGTGACCCGTCGCGGGCGCGTCGAGGAGCACCACGTCGAAGCGGTGGCCGCCGCGCTCGCCCACCTCGGTCGTGTGGTACCAAGCCTTGCCCAACATGGCCCATTCGGAAAGGCCGGGCACCGCCGGTAAGAACGAGCGGACGTACTTGTTCTGGAAAACGACGCGGTAGAGCGCGGCCACTTTCAAGACCATCCGGCCGTACTCTTCGAACGCCCGCTCGGGCTCGATGTTCACGGCCCAGATTCGCTCGCCGACCAGGACGATCTCTGACCCCACCAACTCGGAAGCGAACATCGAGCTGATGCGCTCTTTGGCGTTGCACATCGCGATGAGCACCCGTTTGCCGCGCGCCGCCAGTGCGCGGCCGAGCGCAGCGGCCACCGTCGTCTTGCCCACCCCCCCTTTGCCGGTCACGAAAATGAAGCGGCGCTCGTCGGGGCTCCACATGGCGAGCAGGGCTATACCATCAAATGCCGCGGTGCAGCGGATGGTGCTAAGAGACCATGGATGCGCATCGCGCTCCTCCAGATCAATGTCACGGTGGGAGCCCTGGAGGCCAACGTCGATGCCATTCTCCGCGCGGCGCGCCGCGCGCACGAGCTAGGCGCTGACCTCGCGGTCACCAGCGAGCTCGCGCTCCTCGGCTATCCCCCTCGCGATCTTCTGGAGCGGCCCGCATTCGTGCGGAGCGTGCTCGCGCAAAACGATCGCCTCGTAGCGGCGGTGCCCCAAGGGCTCACGCTCGTTTTCGGTACGATCGAACCTACCGAAGGCGAGGGCCGGCCCCTCTACAACAGCGCGCTCGTCGCGAGCGGCGGGAAAGTGTTGGGCCGCGCGAGAAAGCGGCTCTTGCCGACGTACGACGTTTTCGACGAGGACCGCTATTTCGAGCCGGGCGATCGAGCGACCAAGGTCAGCCTGGCTTGCGGCACGATAGGTCTCACCATTTGCGAAGATGCGTGGAATGACCTCACCTGGCTCGCGTATCGCGCCTACGGAGGGCGATCGTACGTGCAGGCGGGCGGCAGAGCGCCGCGCTACCACGAAAACCCGGTGGGCGATCTCGTCGCGCAGAAAATCGACTTGCTCGTCAACCTGTCGGCCAGTCCGTTCACGATCGCGAAGCGACGCAGTCGCGGCGAGATGTTCGCCCAGATGGCGCAGCTTCACCAAGTTCCGATTGCTTTCGTGAACCAGGTCGGCGCCAACGACGAGCTCATTTTCGATGGCCGGAGCGCGCTTTTCTCACGCGATGGCACGGTGAAGGCGCGTGCCGCCGCCTTCGCCGAAGACCTGGTGATTTGCGACCTGGCCACCGGTGGACCCGTCGCGGCCGATGTTTCGTCGGACGAGGAAGCGGCCTACCGGGCGTTGGTGCTCGGCACCAAGGATTATGCGCGAAAATGCGGATTCGAACGGACCGTCGTCGGGCTGTCGGGGGGAATCGACTCGGCTCTGACCGCCACGATTGCGGCGGACGCCCTCGGCCCGGAAAACGTCGTCGGCGTCGCCATGCCTAGTCGGTACTCCTCGGAGGGCTCGCGGGCCGACGCCCGGCGCCTCGCGGCCAACTTGGGCATCGAGCTGCGGGAGATCTCGATCGAGCCGATGTTTCAGGCTTACCTGGCAGGTCTTTCGCCCGAGCTCGACGCGCTGGCAGCGACCTGTCCGGGTGACGTGACGTTCGAGAACGTGCAGGCGAGAATCCGTGGAACCTTGCTGATGGCCATCTCCAATCGGACGGGCGCGCTCCTCCTGACGACCGGCAACAAGAGCGAGATCGGCGTGGGCTACTGTACCCTTTACGGCGATATGGCGGGGGGACTGGCGGTCATCAGCGACGTTCCCAAGACCATGGTGTATCGGCTTGCGCATGACGTGAACCGGGAGCGCGAGCGTATCCCCCGGGCTTCGATCGAGAAGGCGCCGAGCGCCGAGCTCTGCCCCGGGCAGACCGACCAGGACACGCTGCCTCCCTACGAACTTCTCGACCGGGTGCTCGAGCGCTTCGTGGAAGACGGCGCCGATCGTGACGCCATCGTCGCCGAAGGCATCGCACCTTCGGTGGTAGACCGCGTGATTTCGCTGGTGCAGGGCAGCGAATACAAACGGCGCCAGGCCGCGCCGGGACTGATATTGACGAAGAAGGCGTTCGGCGTTGGGCGGCGCATGCCGATCGCGCAAAAGTTCAGGGAATGAGCATGCGAGTATCTCGGCGAGACCTGGAAAGCGTGAACGGTCGGCTCGAAGGCAAGGCGCCGATCGAGATCCTGACCTGGGTGCACCGCACGTTCGGCGATCGGGCGGCCATCTTGTCGAGCATGCAGCGAGCGGGCACGGTGCTCTGCCACATGGCCGACCGGGCCGGCCTCCCGTTCGACGTCATCTTCGTCGACACCGGCGTTCTGCACCAAGAGACGCTGCGTACGCGGGACGAGCTCGCACGCACGCATCCGCATCTTCGCGTCACCACGCTTTCGCCCGAGCGGACCTTCGCCGAGCAGACCCGCGATGAGGGGCTTCTCTATCTCACCAAAGAAGGCCAAGAAAGGTGCTGCGAGCTGCGCAAGAACGCTCCTCTTCGCGCGATCGCCGGGCGTTACCAGGCATTGATATCGGCGCTTCGACGCGGCGAAGGGGGCGCCCGCGCGCGCATCGGCGTGGTCGAGATCGATCCGGAAATGGGCGCCCTCCGGGTGCATCCCTTCGCCGGATTGACCCGTGAAGCCCTGGAAGCGTACGCGAGCGTCCACGGCGACGTCGTCCTGAATCCGCTCCACGCCATGGGTTTTCCGACGATTGGCTGCTTTCCGTGCACGACGCCGGTCCTCCCCGGCGAACCCGAGCGCGCGGGGCGCTGGCGCCATCTCGCCGGGGTCGAGTACTGCGGTATCAACCCCACCGACCGTGCGCGCGGCAGCGAACCGTTCATCGATCTCGACGACCGTTACGCATCCGCTTTGGGAGTCGCTTGACAGGCAAACCCGATTCGAGTCCGATCGGCGCCATGCAAAAGACGTCGTTTGCCCTCGCTCTGTTTTGCTTCTCGTATGGCTGCGTCCAGGAAAACCTCGTCGAGGTAAACTCCCAGGGTGCCGGCGTGAAGGTCGTGAAAGAAGACGAGAGACCGTTCGGGTGCCGCGTGGTCGGCGACGTGCGCGGCAAGTCGCGATCCGTCGACGTCGACAAAGCTCGCAGAGGCGCCGAGAACGATCTCAAAAACCAAGCTGCCAAGCTGAAGGCGAACTACGTGGTGCTCGAGATCGATCGCTCGGGCCACGTCGGGACGAGCCAGTACAGCGACGCGTTTTTGGGCGGCAAAGCCCTGCGCTGCGAGGATCGCGACAAGGAAGAGAAGAAGGACGAAAAGGTGAAGGGCTAAGCCCCCTTCACCTTGGGTACGATCAAGACGACGGTGATCTGGCTGTCCTCCACCAGCTTCTCGTTGTCGTAGCCGAAGAACAGGCGATAGTGGATGGCGCGGTGCTCGGCGCCGAGCACCACCATGTCGTATTGGCCCGAGTTCGCTTCGGCGAGGATCGGCAGTCGGTCGGGCCCGGTCTCCGATGGCTGGCGGACGATGACCCGCGTTTTCGCCTTGGTCGCCTTGAAGACCGGCGACAGCTTCTCGAGCCCTCCGTCTTTGGCGAGTGAATCGACCATGAGCATCAGGCTGTTGGCCCTTCCCCGGCCGTGCAGCGTGCTCGTGCGCTCGGGGACGATCGGCTTGGGCGGCGGCGGAGGGATCGATCCGGGCATGCGCCCCGGATCGGTCACCAGGGCTATCGTGACGACCGCCCCTTCGCCGACCCCTTCGGCGTAGCGCACGGCGAACTCGACGGCGACCCGCGAAAAAAACGTACCGTCGACGGGAACCAAGATTCGCCGGTAGATGCCATTGCCCTTGCCGCGATTTTTGACGATGCCGATGTGACAGGGGGCGGCGGCCACGATCTTCTCCAGCTTTTCGCCGCGCAGGCCGCGCCGTGACTCGCTCGCCCCGAGCATGAGCAGGTCGAATCCCTTCTTGGATTCGTTTCCGATCGTGGTGACGACGTCTCGGCTCGACTGGCGCCGCACTTCCGGAGCGGGTACGCCCGCCTCGCTCGACAAAGCTCGCATCTTCTCCAGCTGCTGCGCCAGATTCTTGCCCTCGACGCTCTCTTTGAACATTCCGAAGAACTGCCCGAGCAGGCCCGATACACGCTCGACGTAGAGCACGGTCAGCGGATGAGCCGAGCGCTTGGCGACGCGCATGGCGATACCGGTCGCGACGAGCGCGTTCGGGCCTCCGGCCGTCGGAACCAACACCCGCAATTTTTCCGGATCGAAAAGGCCCTTCGCTTCGTCGGCCGCCATGCGCGCGGCTTCTTCCTCGGTGAGGTGCACCAGGCGCATCGTTAGCCGCAGAA
>DASWDH010000054.1:0-3519 GCA_036395495.1 Polyangiaceae bacterium | reverse complement strand
GAATCCGATGCCGGTCACCCGCGTTGGCCCGCTGGCGAAAGGCGCGATCGCTGCCAGCGTCTGTGCGGTGTCGGAGAGATTGGACATATCCGCTTCGATCCCGGCCAGCCTCTCGGGACCAGTCACCTCGGTTTCCGTTTCGGTCTGGCGCACACGGCAACCCATTCGTTCGAGAAGACGAACGAACCCGAGATCTCCTTGAAGCGAGCGCGACCCGAGGCCGGGCACGACGACCGTGCCGCGGGTGATCGCCGCCGCCGCGAAGAAGTACGAAGCGGCCGACGCGTCGGGTTCGACTTCGTACGACGTCGGCCGATACGAGGTCGGTTCCACCGAGAACTTGCGAAAGTCCTCGCGCTCGACATTCGCGCCGAAAGCCTGCATCGCCTGCGCGGTGACCTCGATATACGGTTTCGACACGAGCTCGCCTTCGACCTCGAGCGTGATCCCTCTGCGGGTACAGGGGCCAATCATGAGGAGGGCGCTGAAATATTGGCTGCTCACGCTACCAGGCATGCACGCGTTTCCGCCTTCGAGCCCGTCGGCTTCGACACGAACGGGCGGACAACCGTCGGAGTGAAGGCTGCTCGCTCGGGCTCCCCATCCATTCAACGCATCGAGGAGCGGTTGAATGGGACGCCGGCGCATGGCTTCGTTGCCATCGAGCTCGTAGACGCCGCTTCCCAAGGCCATGACCGGCGCCAGAAAGCGCGCCGTCGTCCCCGAATTGCCCACGAACACCGAGGCGCGGGCCGCGGGAATCCGCCCGCCCGCGCCGGCGACGCTGAAGGTGCGTTCGGTCTCGTCGGCGGCGAGCTCGAAGCCGAGCGCGCGTAGCGCCGTCGCCATGTGCAGCGTGTCGTCGCTGAAAAGCGCGCCGCGCAGCGTGCTCTCGCCTCGCGCGAGCGAAGCGAGAACCAGCGCGCGGTTGGTATAGCTTTTCGAGCCCGGCGGTCGAACGCTCCCGCTCATGGGGCGCTGGAGGGGCCGCACGACATACGAGCCGACTTCCGTCACCATCCCGCTCTCTATAGTTCGAGCCCCAGCTCCCGCGAGGAAAGAATCCTCGGAGCTTCCCCTCGCCCGCAGGCGGGCCGTAGGCCGCGCCGAGTAACTCAAGTAACTCAAACGTGACAAGCTCACTGGATCTGTCAAACTTCGCCCCGTTCGATTTTCGCGCGAGTGCTTGCGTGAATTCCGGCGCTGATTCCGAAGGTTCCATCTGCCTGAGGACATGAGGTAACATCCCCGAACGCCTAGGAAAACGCTCCGTCTGGGGCAGAAAGCATCAAAATACGTTTACAATTCCGAAGCGTTGTAGTTTAATGTCGCACCCATCGCATCCGACGCGCTGCGAAAACAACGTGGCATCACATGACCCCAGTCACACCACTCCCACTTCGAACCCCAGCAAGCTTCCGCGTCGGCTTGCGACGCCGAAGAAAACGCCAGGCTCCCCCGCCCAGCTGACTTCGGCAGGCGGCGTGGGAGCGAGAGAGGAAGAATGAAACGTCTCCTGATCTTCGACACCACGCTGCGAGATGGCGAACAATCACCCGGATACGGGATGACCTCCGAGCAGAAGCTTCAGCTTGCGAAGCAGCTCGAAGCCCTCGGCGTGGACATCATCGAAGCTGGCTTTCCGGCGGCCAGTCCCGAAGATCTGGCAGGCGTGCAGGCGATCGCCCGTCAGGTGAAGAACTCGACGGTGGCGACCCTCGCGCGCTGCTCCGATACGGATATCGAAGCATGCGCGCGCGGTCTCGAGAACGCGAGGCGCGGCCGCATCCACATTTTCCTCAGCACGAGTGACCTTCACCTGCAGCACAAGCTCGGCATCGACCGCAAGACGGCGCTCGACAAGATCTACAAAGCGACGCGGCTCGCCCGAAAGTATTCCGACGATGTCGAGTTCAGCCCCGAAGACGCGACGCGGACCGAGCTCGAGTACCTGATTGAAGCAACGCAGGTCGCCGTCGACGAGGGGGCCACCGTCATCAATCTTCCCGACACCGTCGGTTATTCGACACCCACCGAATATCGCGCGATGTTCGAGACGGTGCGCGCCCGCGTGCGTGGCATCGAAAAAGTGACGCTCTCGGCTCACTGCCACAACGATCTCGGCCTGGCCGTCGCCAACTCGCTCGCCGCCCTGGAGGGGGGCGCGCGTCAAGTCGAGTGCACGATCAACGGTATCGGCGAGCGTGCCGGCAACGCATCGCTCGAAGAAATCGTCATGGCGCTGCACGTCCGGAGCAGCGTCTATCCATACGAGACCAGCATTGATTCCAAGATGATTTACCCGACCAGTCAGCTCCTTTCCGCGCTGACCGGCGTCGGCGTCCAGCCGAACAAGGCGGTGGTGGGTCGCAACGCATTCGCCCACGAAGCAGGCGTGCACCAGCACGGCCTCATCAAGGATCGGCGTACCTACGAGATCATGACGCCCGAGTCGGTCGGCGCTCCGCCTTCGCGGCTCGTGCTCGGCCGGCACTCGGGGCGCCATGCGATGGCGGCGCGCCTCGCCGAGCTCGGTCACTCCGTTTCCGGTACGACGCTGAACCTGGTCTACGACAGGTTCTTGCGAGCGTGCGAGTCGGGCACTTCCATTTCCGACGACGATCTCATCCAGATCGCGCTCGACAATCGTCCGCCGCCGAACCCGCCTTACCAGATCGCCCTCGTGCAGGCTTCGGCCGGCACCGTCCGTCCGGCGACGGCGACCGTACGGCTCACCCGCGAAGGAAAAACCTACGTCGCCTGCGCGCTCGGTGATGGTCCGGTCGATGCCGTGTGCACCTGCATCGACAGCATCACCGGCCATCCCGCGCGAGTGGTCGGCTACGAGCTCCGCGCCATCTCCGAGGGGCGCGATGCCGAGGCCGAGGTTTCGCTGCGCGTCATCATCGACGAGCGTGTTTTCTCCGGTCGCGCCGTAGGGACCGACATCGTCGAGGCTTCCGCTCGGGCCTATCTGTCGGGAATCAGCAAATGCCTGGCCACGCGGCGCGAGATCAAGCCGCCGCAGGTCCCCGCTGTGGTGCTGCCGCCCCGCGAGATGTTCGCCGGAGCGCAGCCATGATCGCGCCAACCGCATTGCGCGTGGTGTCGCTTCCGGGCGACGGCATCGGTCCGGAAGTGTGCCGAGAAGCATTGCGCGTCGTCGAGCTCGGCATCCGACGTGCCGGAAAGAAGCTGGAAGTCATCGAGATGGCGATGGGCGGCGTGGCCATCGACCGTTACGGCGAGCCGCTTCCCGCGGCCACACGCGAAGCGTGCCTCGGCGCCGGTGCGGTTTTGCTCGGAGCGGTCGGCGGTCCGAAGTGGGACGTGCTGCCGCCGGAAAAGCGTCCCGAAAAGGGCCTCCTCGCTATTCGCGAGGCGCTCGGCGTCTACGCCAACCTCCGCCCGGTCAAAGCTCGCGCGGCGCTCCTTGCCGCATCACCGCTGCGCCCCGAGATTATCGCGGGAACCGATCTGGTGGTCGTGCGCGAGCTACTCGGCGACGTTTACTTCGGC
>DASWDH010000053.1:0-2875 GCA_036395495.1 Polyangiaceae bacterium | reverse complement strand
CGACGGGGACGACGACGTCCACTGCGATGGACCCCCTCGAGCCCATCGCCGAGGTGGCGCGCGAGCACCGTGCGTGGCTGCACGTCGACGCGGCGATGGCCGGCTCGGCGATGATCCTGCCCGAATGCCGATGGATGTGGAAAGGGATCGAAGCTGCCGACTCGTTGGTTTTGAACCCGCACAAATGGCTCGGCGCCGCGTTCGATTGCTCGCTCTATTACGTGCGGGACCCGGAACATCTCACGCGGGTCATGAGCACCCTTCCGAGCTATCTGCAAACCTCGGTCGACAAGAAGGTCAAGAACCTGCGCGACTGGGGGGTTCCGCTCGGACGGCGGTTTCGCGCCCTCAAGCTATGGTGTCTCATCCGCGAACAGGGGGTGACCGGGCTGAGAAGGCGCCTGCGGCGCGACATCGCCAACGCCCGATGGCTGGAGACGCAGCTCCGCTCGCTGCGACACTGGCGGGTGCTCGCTCCCCTGCCGCTCCAGACGGTTTGCGTGCGTCACGAGCCGGCCGGACTCGAGGGCGAGGCGCTCGACGCGCACACGCTCGGCTGGGTCGGTCGCATCAACCGCTCGGGTAGCGCTTATCTCACATCTGCCATCCTCGATGGCCGTTGGATGGCCCGCGTTTCGATCGGTTCGCTTCTCACCGAACGCTCGCACGTCGAGGCCCTCCTTGCTCTCATGCGCCGCGAGGCGGAGGACACCCAGGACTCAGCGCGGAGAAAGTAGCGCGGAGATTTTTCGGGTGAGGTCTCCGAGCGAGCAGGTCTTGGGAATGTAGTGGCGAACGCCGAGCTGAATCGCTCGGATCACCTGCGCGCTTTCTTCCTCTCCATTGAAGAGAACGACCGGTACCCGCGTGGCTGCCGAATCGAGCTTCATTCTTCGTACGAACTCGAAACCGGAAACACCGGGGATTTCGACATCGCAGAGCACGAGGTCGTATCCGACCTTGGCCGAGGAGAGGATGGTGAGCGCCGAAAGCGGGTTGCCCTCGATGGCGACGTCGAACGATGGTTCGAGCATGGACTGGTAGAGCTGGGCGATCGCCGGATTGCCCTCGACGAGCAGAATCCGCCTTCTGCGCTGATCGCTCGAGTGCAGCTGCGGACGCAGCGCAGAGATCCCCGAGGATCCATTGCGGTCCGGCGGGGGGCCGGACCTGTTCGCAGGCCGCTTGAGACTCATGCCTACCTTCGCGATCTTCTGCGCTCTTCTCAACGCGAGATCAAGCGAAAGCAGAGTGATCGGACATCGATCCGTCCGCAGATGAGCCTTTCGTTTTGTTGGTCAGCGGATCGCCCGTCATTCGTTTGGGCAGAGGGCGGTGCGCAGGGGCAGGCCGTGATGGCTGAGCCGCACGCGCGTGGTGGGATCGGCGGATACCGACCACCGTGCGCCGGGCGGGATCATGAGAAGGTCGCCTGCGGTCACCGGCAACGTCGATGGGATCTCGCCGTGGAAGGCAAGCTCGCCCTTGCCGTTTCGCACGAACAGCGAGGCGGCGTTGTTCGTGTCGCACTCGGGCTCGGTCGATGCTCCGGCCTCGACGATCAGGTGACGCGCCCGAATCGGGCCCACCGAAAGTTGGCGGAGTTCGCCCCATGGCGTGGCGTGTACCGGGATCGGCTCGCAGCGAAAACGCGAAGCCGCCGTGAGCGGCATCGCGATCACGTGATTCGTCGGCTCGACGGCGGGCAAGCTCCGAAGGATGGGCAGCGCGTAGTGGCGAGAGAGCTCGGGGGGAACGGCCTTTGCGTCGTTTTGATCATAGAGGCGGTCGACCATGTCCGTCGAAACGGTGGCGAACTCCTCGAGCACGCAACCAAAGACGGTGTGCACGACGTTCAGCCGATCGACCGAAAAGACATCGCCCGGACTAGGCGAATAGCGGAACTGCTCGAGCTCGGGATCCGGCGCGCCTGCCAGCCACCGGCGAAAGCGCGC
Source organism: Polyangiaceae bacterium (assembly GCA_036395495.1). Classification (GTDB taxonomy): domain Bacteria; phylum Myxococcota_A; class Polyangia; order Polyangiales; family Polyangiaceae; genus DASWDH01. The sequence goes on along the minus strand of DASWDH010000053.1, from coordinate 920 downwards.
CGGCTCGAAGACCGAACGCCAGTCATCGTGCGTGCAGAGGAACACGAAGGCATCCGGCGACGCCTCGAGTATGTGGAAGATCTCGACCTTGTGGGTGATGTGGCGCTGAAAGCTGAAACCCTCGCGCGGCCGTTGGATGAAGACGGAATAGCCGAGCGGGCTCGCCGCTTTGACGGCGTACGACTTGTACTTCAGAAAAAAACCGATCTCCTTCTGAGCTCGGGCGATCGCGGAGGCGACCCCCGCGCCGCCATCCTCGACGAGCGCGAGAAAGATGGCCTTGACCACGTCTTCCAAGCGTTCCGTTGCAGCAATCGCGCCATCGGTCTGCTCCAGATATCGCGTGATGGCCGCGATCGCCTCCTGTCCGTGGGAGACCAGAATCCGTCGGCGCTCGCCGACCTCGATTCCCATGGCGACGTCGTGAACGAGAGCTGAAAGATTCATCGATTGGCTGCACCCGCAGGCGACGATGTGGGTCTTAGCATGGGGCGAAGGTCCGCGGAACGGGCAAGGCCCACGGCTGGCAGGTGGGCTCTACGGTCCTTGAGGTTTTGACGCCCCTACGGCACGCTACCGGCCATGCCTCAGTGTGGATCGCAGGCGCATCTGCTCGTCACGTTGACTGCCGAGGGCACGCTGACGAACATCGTGCGCCGACGCATCGAGCTGCGCTGCACGCTCGAAGAAGGTCACCTCGGGCTCCATCGCGATGAGAACAACAAGGAAGAGTGGGAGACCATCGAGGGACGCCCCTCGACGGTCTTGCGCCACGAAGATTAGCATTACTGCCGCAGACTTCTCGCTACCAGATCGATCATCGAAGCGACTTCTGCGGCCACTCAAACTGACCGGACAGGCAGATTCTCGGTTCGGCGAAGCGTGGCTGGCCGGGCCTTGCGGCTGGTTTTTTTCGAATG
>DASWDH010000052.1:0-8910 GCA_036395495.1 Polyangiaceae bacterium | reverse complement strand
GATGGCGACGCCGTTCACGACCGGACCCGCGATGCCGAGCACGGCGGCGGCGACCCGCACTTTGTGCGGCGCCAAATACTCCCGAACGATCGCGGCCAGGGACGGCGCCCCCGCGCTCGGCAGCACCGCTTCGTGTGCGATCTTGCGCCCGGTCCGATCGTAGAGCCGCAAGCGCGCATTGGTCCCCCCGATATCCCCCGCCAACACCCTCTCGACCGCGCCGCTCTTCGCCATCCGGCGCCGAGCCTACTGGATCCTCCATGCCAGCGGGAGCCTGGCTGCTGACTGTGGGGTTGATTTTACGGGGAGGCGGGGGGGCGGGGAATTTTTTTGGTTCGATACTCGATCCTACCGCCGTCGTACCGATCTACAGAGTCGCGCAAGAAAACAAAATCTCCCCGCCTCCTCGCCTCCCTGTGAAAAAAACCCAAGCAGCTCAGGGTGGGGAGCGGTTGTGGCGGATGGCGTCGTTGTGCTGGCCGTAGGTTTCGCTGAAGGTGTGGCGGCCCTCGCCGCGCGCCACGAAGTAGAGGTAGCGCGATTCCGCGGGGATTATCACCGCCTGGAGCGATTTTTCGCCGGGGTTCGCGATCGGTCCGGGCGGCAAACCCTCGTGACGGTACGTCGTGTAAGGATTGCTGTCGTCGGCATTGATCTCGGGAGTGACTCGACCGTTGTAGAAACGGCAGGAGTTGATTCGCTCGGGCATCGCCAGACAGCCGTAGCCGCTGGTCGGATCGGATTGCAGGCGCTTGGGCATGAACGTGGGATCTCTCAGCCGGTTGAGAAAGACGCTCGCGATGAGCGGGCGCTCCTCGTCGAGCGCCGCCTCCTTTTCGACGATCGAGGCGAGCGTGACGATCTCGGCCGTCCCCCACCCGAAACGGGTGCGAAGCGCTTCGATCGCCGTCGCGTTCTCGCGCGTCATGCGCAGGTAGCGCTTGTCGAACTCCCCTTTCATGCGGAAAACGACGTGGCTCGGCTCACTGTCGAGCGCGAACTCGTACGTGGCGGGAAAAAGGTAGCCCTCGGCGGAGGGACCGGCGATGCCGAGCGACGCGAGGAGCGCGGTGTCGGTCGTTGCATCGAGAAAGGCCTTCGCCGCGCAGATTTTGGCGATCTGCAGTCGCTTGGCGATGTCGAAGCGCGTGTAGCCTTCGGGCACCAGCACCTTCGCACGCTCTTCGACCAGCGCGCGCTGCATGCGGCGAACGAGCGCGCGCGGTGAGAGATCGTCCGACACGAGGTGGCGCCCCGGACGAAGATCGGAACCTGCTCCCGTCAGGCGCAAGTAGAGCGCAAAAAGGTGTGGGTGAGTGACGAGACCCGCTGCACCTAGCCGCTCGGCCGCCTCCTCGGCGGACAGCCCGGCCGGCCAATCGAGATCGACCTCGCGCCCCGTCCCCGGTCCCCGCGAGCGGCCATAGGCGAAGACGAATCCGATGTAGCTCGCCGCGAGAACGACGACGGCGAGCAGCAACAGACGCCGCGCCACGATCCAACGACGGCGCGGTGACGGCGTCGGGCGGCGAGAACGCCGCCTCGTGCTCGGCGGAGCCTGACGCGCCGGACGCAAAGATGGCCGACTCGAGCGACTCCCGGAGCGCTTGGGGCGGCTGCTGGCCGGCGGGCTTCCCGGCGGGTGACTCGTCGACGCCATCAGGTCTCCTTGCCTCGCGCCCGACCTGCGGTTGTGTTACTCGGCGCGGCCCTTCGGGCCCGCCTGCGATCGAGCCAAGCCTGCAACAAGACGGCGGCCGAAGCGCCGTCCACCCGGCTGCGCGCCCGCTTGGCCGAAACACCCCCTTCGCGCAAGCGCCGCGTCGCCTCGACGGTCGAGAGCCGCTCATCGACGAGCTCGACTTCCCGGCCAGCGGCATCGGCGAGCGCCTGGGCGAATTTGCGTGCTCGCCGGGCTTCGCGACCTTCTTCCCCTCCGCGGCTGACCGGCAACCCCAGCACGAAACGGTCGATTTTCTCCTCCCGAGCCACCTGGACCAGTTCGGCCAGCAGCTTTTTCTGGTCGCCTCCCGCGAGCGGGGGGCGGGGGTGCGCCATCATGCCGAGCTCGTCCGAAACCGCGAGCCCCACCCGCACCTTACCGAGATCGACGCCGGCCACGCGCATGCCGTCTATCGCTCTAGCATACGCCCCCGAGCGCTCCTGCCCTCGCCTTCTCACCCCCAAAAGCTTGAAACGAGTTGACCCGGACCGGCCCCCCGACCATAAGCGGTGGCCCGACTGATGAACCTACGCGCCGTCAAGGGGATGAACGACATCCTCCCCGAGGAAATCGGGCGTTGGCATCGTCTCGAAAATACTTTTCGGGAGCTGGTCGAGCTCTATCGCTACGAGGAAGTTCGCCCCCCTCTGGTCGAGCCCACCGCGCTCTTCGTGCGCCAGATCGGCGAGGTCACCGACATCGTCGAGAAAGAAATGTACTCGTTCGACCACCACGGCGAGGATCTCACGCTGCGCCCGGAGGGCACCGCGGGAGTGGCCCGCGCTTACGTCGAGCACAATATTCACACGCGCGAGCCGGTCAGCCGCTGGTATTACCTCGGCCCGATGTTTCGGTCCGAGAAGCCGCAGAAAGGGCGCTACCGCCAGTTTTACCAAGCGGGCTGCGAAATCTTCGGCGACCCCGGACCGGCCATCGACGCCGAGATGATCGACATGCTCGTCAAGTTGATGGACAAGCTCGGCATCAAGAAAGTCTCGGCCTGCATCAATTCCCTCGGCGCGGCAGGTACGCGGGCCCGCTACCGCGAAGCGCTCGTCGCCCATTTGACGCCGCTAAAGGCGGGGCTCAGCGAGGACTCCCAGCGTCGTCTCGAGCGTAGCCCCCTGCGCATTCTCGACTCCAAGGATCCCCGCGACGCCGAAGTGATCGCCGGCGCCCCCTCGATCTTGGATCTCCTCGATGAGGACGATCGCGCTCATTTCGAGAGCCTCTGCCGCTACCTCGATCGCCTGCGCACGCCCTATGTCGTCGAACCGCGGCTGGTGCGGGGATTCGATTACTATACCCGCACGCTTTTCGAGCTTCGGGCCGAGGGGGGTGAGCTCGGCTCCCAAAACGCGCTCGGTGGAGGGGGGCGCTACGACCGCATGGTGCACGAGCTCGGCGGACCCGAGGTGCCCGCCATCGGGTTCGCTCTCGGGCTCGAGCGCATCCTTTTGGCAATGCCCGAAAAACCGAACCCCCGGCGCAAGTCCGTGCTGCTGGCGCCGCTCGGGGAAAGTGCCACGGCTGAAGCGCTCGCCATCGCCAAGAGCCTCCGTAGCTACGGTATCGCCGCCGATGTCGACGGTCGCAAGGCCTCGCTGAAGAGCATGCTCCGGCGCGCCAACGCCACCGGCGCGGCGTTTTGCGTCATCGTGGGAGACACCGAGCTCGCGCGAGGCATCGTTCAGGTCAAGGACCTCAACGCGCACAGCCAAGAGGATCTTTCTCGAGTGGACGTGGCTCGCATCCTCGCCGATCGCATTCGATCTTCGCACCCGCCCGGGGGGGCATGATCGAACTACGTCGGTGGATCGTGCCCTGGGCGGTACTCGTCCTGTCGTTCGCGGGAGGGGCGCGCAGCGCATTCGCGCAGGGTATGCCGGGTCAGGGCATGGGGGGCCCGCGCGCTCCCGCGCCCGCTGCCAAGAAGCCGAATCCCAACGAGCCGGTCACCCACGCCGCTTCGGGAGCAAGCGACGATACGATGAAGCCGGGCGGAAGCGAGCCCTCGCTTCCGCCAAACCCCCTCGAGATCCCCCCCGAAGTGAAAAAGCAGATCGGCACCGACGCCGATCGCGACGGCGAAACCGGCCGAGGGCCGAGCACATTTCGAACGCTGATCCCTCCTTACTATTCGGAGCACAGCGGCTCGTACAGCTTCCGGACGGTCTTCCCGCTTTGGGTCGAACGACGCCAGCCGAGCGACCGCGCCTCGCTCTTCGGAATGCTCTACTACAACCGACGCAGCCCGAAGCACGACGCCGACGTGCTCTTCCCGCTCTTCTGGAACCTGCGCGACGAACAGAACCACACCACCGTGCTGGGGCCCCTCGTGCACCGCGAAGCGCCGGGAGAGCACGATAATTGGTTGGCTCCGCTCGTCTTCAGTGGGTCGCGCCCCAAAGGGGGATACTTGCACATCCCTCCCCTTCTCACGTTCACGCATCACGACGACAAGGGCGGGTTCAATTTGATCGGTCCGTATTACTGCTCGTGGAGCGGCGGCTCCTCGTGCAGCCCTCGCGGAGCGGAGGACATCGACTACGGAATTGCGCCGCTGTTCTTCGCCGGAAAAAGCGAGCAGGCCCGTTACGAATTCGTCCCGCCGCTCTTGCACTACTTCCGCTACAGCGAGCTCGACGACTCGTCGCTCAACGTGTGGGGCCCGTTGGTGTGGAACCACTCCAAGGAAACGGACGCGTTCAACATCCTGCCGCTCTTCTGGCACAATTGGGGCAAGAACGAAGAGCACATCACCGTCTTTCCGCTTTTCCACTACGGCTATGCCGGTAACAGCAACCTCTTCGTCAATCCGCTCTTCTTGACAGCGCGCGGCGAAAAGGGGGAGTCGACATTCGCGACCTGGGGTTACGCTCGCTATCGCGGGCGAACCACCTTCGACCTGGTAACGCCTCTCTACTGGCACTACACCGATCCGGACATCGGCCTGTCGCGCACGATCATTCCACCGTTTCTCTATCTGTCATCGAGCCCTCGCGGCTACGACACCGGAGTGTTTCCTTTCTACTTTCATCGCAAGCGCCCGAACCTGACGGAGACCACCTGGGTCACGCCGTTCTTTCAACACACGACCGATTTGACCGGCTGGGAGACGAACATTCACCCGTTGCTCTACCTAGGGCGAACGTACGAGAGCTCGCACCTGGTGGTCTTTCCGTTCTTCTGGGACTTTGCATCGCCGCACTCGCGTAGCACCGTCGTGTTTCCCTTCTATTGGCGTTTTGCCGACGATACGTCCGTCTCGCAGCTCCTCGGCAATACGTACTACCATGAGCGCCGGGTCGGCACGGGTCTCGACTGGGAGCTGCATTTCTTCCCGGCGTTCTCCTACGGCGAGACACCGGATGGGCACTGGTGGAACATCTTGTTCGGTCTTGCCGGCTACACCCGCCGTGGACCACTCGCCAAAGTCCGAGCCCTTTGGATCCCGATCACGGTGAGCGACGCGCCGAATACCGCGCAATAAGGCGAGCCATGCCTGCAGTTACGTAAAAAGTCGCAATGGATCGCGGATTGCATCGACGCGGATCACGACTCGATTGTGCAACAGGCTGAGTCGCGACAGATCGCCGATCGAACAGGAAGGTGGGACCAAAGTGGTAACTTTGCTGAAGGTTGGAGCCCTGCAGCCAAGGTCGGGTGGGCAGATGCGGGGACGTTTCGAACCGACGGAAGCTGGCTTCATCATCGAAGGCGAGGTGTCGACGACGCCCGCTGTTGGAGCGACCTGCTCGGTCAGTGCGGTCGAACTCGACGGGCACTGCAACGCCGCTCAACGCTCCTTGCTCGAAGCGCTGAAGCAGTTCGAAGGTCAACACGTCCGCATCAGCGTCGAGGTCGTGGAGCACCGACCCATCGAAGCGCTGCGCGAGGCCATCGAACACTTCCGCCGTGACGCCGAAGAGCCGGACGAGTACTCGAACGTCGCCTGAAACCGCCAAAGAACTCGAAGAAGAGGTTCACTTCGGCTGTGGACCTGCGCAACGTTCGAGGAACCGGCGAAGGGCATCGCGCCGAGCGGCGAAGGGTTCCGCTCCTTTGTCGACCCAGATGCCATAGGCTTTGTGGGCCGCCGCCCCGTCGCCGAGGGCGCAGGCGACAATCACCCGTTGCCGAAGCGCCTCGCGTAAGACCCTTCCGGGTGGGAGACGCTTGGCCAGGGCGCGATCGAGGCGATCCGCTGCGTCGGAATAAAACCCACGATTGGCCAAGTCCTTACCCAAGAGATACTCCGGCAAGCCATCGGTTGGATCCTCGGCCGCCCAAGACCCGAGCAAAGCTCCCGCGGTCATCGCGTCGACCCCCCGCTCCGGTGTCCCAACCAAATAGGCGGCGATCGCACGACGCGCGCGTACGTCGCCGAGTGAGCCGGTCTTCACGTCGATCGTTCGCAGCGCGTCTTCGTCGAGCGATCGGGTCGCGAGCTCGCTGTAGCGCAGAGCCGCGCGGTCGTAGTCGCCTCCCTCGAAGTCGATGTCGGCAAGCTGCGAGAGCGCGCGGTTTTGCACGATACGCGACGCGCTCTCGTCCGCGATGATGGCGCTGAGAATTCGCGTCGCGTCCTGCTTTTCCCCCCTGCGCAGGAAACAGCCGGCCATGGCCAGCCGCGCACCTTCGTCGTGAGGATCGAGACGCAACAGCTCTTCGTAGGTGCGACGCGCCTGCAGATAGTCCCCTTTTTCCTGCGCTCGCTCCGCTTCCTTTCGCTGGAGATCGACCGCGTGCGGACACTTGCGCCCCCACAGCGACGGGCGATCGAAACGAGCCCGGGCGATGGCAGGGACCGCTTCCGGCAACTTGAGCTCGGCGAGCTCGGCGCGCCACGCGCCCTCGAGACCTTGCCACGAGGTCTGCGTGAGGGCGGGCAAAGCAGCCCCGGCGTACCATGACCGCAGCGTCGAAGCTCCGAAGTTCGCCTTGATGAAACGCACGAAGGCGCCGGCGACCGTGTACGATTTGGACGCGTTCTCTCCCAAGAACTCGAATGAAAAGAGCGGCGCGACCGGGGGCAAGATCTTCAAATCCAACATCGCGCGCGACCACTCGGCGGGGGTCAACACATCTTCGTCGGGCGCCGCGGCTACGGCCAATCCCTCGATGAGACCAGGGTTGGCTTTGATGCCTTTCCACTTGCCGGCGATGTGAAACGGTCCCGGCGCGAAGGAGCCGGCAACGACATGAGCGAGCTCGTGTCCGAGGACCGGATGGGGGTAGCCGGCCGCCTGCAGGTATACCTCGCGACGCCAGGGCTTGGCGATGAAGGTGTCGCCCGCCCCCATCAACCGGCGCTTGTCGGCAGGGTTGCGGAAGAGATAAGCGGTCACGTGCCCTATCGGAGGGACCTCGAAGTACGCCTCGATGGCGGGAAGCTGCTCGTCGCAATCGCGGGCGAAGAGTCGCGCCTCGTCGATCCGCATCGCACGCGAGTAGACGACGTCGCAGCGCAGGCCGCTGATCCTCGCTCCCAGATCGCGCTCGATCGTCGCCGCCGTCTGCCAGTGTCCCAGCCGCCACCCTTCGAGGACCAGGACCAAGCTCACGGTTGCGCACACGGCTCCGAGCAGCGGCAATCCCATGCGGCTCAGCCATCGCAGTGCCGGTCTGCCGTCTTCGCCGTGCACCAGGTGCGCCGCGAAGATTCCAGCCGCGATGAGGGTCAACGCGGTGCCGAGACGGTACGTCAGCAGCGGGACGGTCGCCTCGACGACGGTGTCGTAAAGCGTTCCCGAAAAGAATCCGAAGAAGGGGTCGAAGGCAAAGATGGCCGGCGTGCTGAAGAAGCGCCAGACGCTGAGCATGATCCCGAGAAGGGGGCCGAGGGGGCCCACCACGAAGGCCGAGATTCTCGCCCAACGCGGTTTTCGCACGAGCAAAAGCAGCTCTCCCACGAGGGCTCCCCAGGCGCCGCCCATGATCGCACCGCACCCCGGGCCCAGTGCGAACATGATCGTTCCACCGGTTGCATCGCAGAACCCCACCCGGATGCCGTGGAAAATCGTCGTCGCGTAACCCACCAAACAGAGCAGCGTGCCCGATGCGACGCCGCGCGAGAACGATTCGAACGGGGCGGAGCGGCGGCGCAACGCATCGAGCGCGGAAGCTACGGCGGCGACGCTCGGCAGAAGCAGTCCCGCCGCGAGCGCGATCTCGTAGCCGGGGCCTCCGAAGAGCGGCACGAAACCCACCACGAAGAGGACCACGAAAACGACGATCGCGGCGATGGTCTGGGCACGCGAGCGCAGCATCCACTTCATGGGGAACGCAAAGCGCAGGGCGGAAGGGTCACCACCACGACAACGTTAACCTAGAATGGGGGGCTAGGAGAAGTTACGGTTGCTGCTGCGCCGCCCCATCGTCGGGCGGCGGGATGCTGCTGTCGCGGGGCTTGGGCTGCGGCGGCTCGAGAACGAGTCCGAGAATTTCGTCCATGCGCCGAATGAGCTTGATATCGAGGTCGGCCCGGACCTCCGCCGGCACGTCCTCGAGGTCGCGCTCGTTCCGGTAAGGGATGAGCACGCGCTTCAGGCCCGCGCGGTGGGCGGCAAGAATTTTCTCCTTGACGCCGCCTACCGGCAAGACATTGCCCCGCAAGGTGATTTCGCCGGTCATTCCCACGTCGGGCTTGACTGCGCAGTCGAGCAAGAGGGAGGCCACCGCGGCGAAAACGGTTACCCCGGCGCTGGGCCCGTCTTTGGGAATGCCGCCCTGGGGGACGTGGACGTGGAGGTCGATGAGCTTGAGCCACTCGTGCGGGAGCATGAGACGATCGGCGTGCGAGCGGACGAACGACACCGCGGTGGTGGCCGACTCTTGCATGACGCTGCGCATGTTGCCGGTCAACGTGGTGTTCCCTTTGCCCGGCATCTTCGAAGCTTCGATGAAGAGGATCTGTCCGCCGGCGGGGGTCCAAGCGAGCCCCGTTGCGACGCCCGGCTCCCCTTTTCGCTCGGCGACTTCCGAACGGTACTTGTGCGGCCCGAGCACCTTCTCCACGAGCTCGGCGGTCGCCTTCTCGCGCACGTCGTCGCCCTCGGCCAGACGAACCGCGACGTAACGACACATCGAGGCGATTTCGCGTTCGAGATTTCGAACGCCCGCCTCTCTCGTGTAGGCATCGATGAGGAGCGAGGTCCCGTCGTCGACGAATTCGAGCCGCTCGT
>DASWDH010000051.1:0-5934 GCA_036395495.1 Polyangiaceae bacterium | reverse complement strand
GTCGCCCGATGGGGCGTCCGGGTGGCGTCGGCATGCGACGCGGCGCCGGCGGCGCCCCCGCTGCACGGCGACCCGCCGCCGCCGTCTCGACGCAGGAGATGTCGGCGCACAAGAAGGTCATCAAGATCGAAGAGAAGATCTCCCTTCAGACCCTTGCATCGCGCATGAGCCTGAAGGCGACGGAAGTCTTGCTCAAGCTCCTGTCACTCGGCATGACCGGCGTGAACATCAATTCCACGCTCGACGCCGATACCGCCAAACTTCTCGCCAGCGAGTTCGGCTGGGACGTCGAAGACGTGGCCGTCTCCGAAGAACAGGCGATCGAGCAAGCGCGCCAGGTCGAGGAGACCACCGACGGGACGCGCGAAGTGCGTCCCCCCATCGTCACCGTGATGGGGCACGTCGATCACGGCAAGACATCCCTGCTGGACAAGATTCGCACGTCGAACGTCGCCGGAGGCGAAGCCGGGGGCATTACCCAGCACATCGGCGCGTACCGCGTACAGACTTCGAAAGGCCTCATCACGTTCCTCGACACCCCGGGTCACGAAGCGTTCACCCAAATGCGCGCCCGCGGAGCCTCGGTAACCGACATCGTCATCCTCGTCGTGGCCGCCGACGACGGCGTGATGCCGCAGACCAAAGAGGCCATCTCTCACGCCAAGAGCGCGAGTGTCCCGATCATCGTCGCCATCAACAAGATCGACAAACCCGGCGCCGATCCCGAGCGGGTGAAGCGCGAGCTCGTCGAGACCGGCCTGGTCCCCGAGCAGTGGGGCGGCGAAACGATTTTCTGCGAGGTCAGCGCCAAGACCGGCGCCGGCATCGACCAGCTGCTGGAGATGGTCTCCCTCCAAGCCGAGATTCTCGAGCTCAAGGCGAGTCCGCAGCAGCCTGCGACCGGCACGGTCATCGAGGCGCTGCTCGATCGCGGCAAGGGCCCGGTCGCGCGCGTGCTGGTCACCGACGGAACCCTGCACGTGGGGGACATCATGATCGCCGGCCCCGCGTGGGGCAAAGTTCGCGCGATGACCGACGAGCTGGGTCGCAGCGTCGCCGAGGCGGGCCCCGCCACGCCGGTGGAGTTGCTCGGCCTTGCCGACGTTCCCAACGCCGGCGATCCCCTGCACATCGTCAAGGATGCCAAGAAGGCCCAGGAAATCGCGGACAGTCGCAAGACCAAGGTCAAGAACCTCATCCCCGCCAGCGCGAAGGTTTCCCTAGAAGACCTGGCCAAGCGCATGGCCGAAGCCGACCAGCTCGAGCTGCGGCTGGTCATCAAGGCCGACGTTCAAGGTTCGGTCGAAGCGGTGGCCGACGCGCTCGCCAAGCTCTCGACCGACAAAGTGCGTGTCGCGATCATCCATGCGGGCGTGGGCGGCATCACCGAGGGTGACATCAACCTCGCGGTGGCCTCGAAAGCGATCGTCGTCGGATTCGGCGTCCGGCCGGCCGGCAAGGCGGCGGGCCTCGCCGAGAGCGAGGGAGTGGAGATCCGGCTCTACAACATCATCTACAACGCGGTCGACGACGTGAAAAAGGCGATGGCCGGCCTCTTGGCGCCCACGTTGGTCGAGAAGGCGCTCGGCAAAGCCGAAGTTCGCCAGACGTTCAAGGCCGGCAAGGCCGGATCCGTGGCTGGTTGCATGGTGACCGAGGGCTCGATCAAGCGCTCGGGGCGCGTCCGGCTCGTGCGCGACGCGGTCCAGGTCTGGGAAGGAAAGATTGGGGGCCTTCGCCGCTTCAAAGATGACGTCGGCCACGTCGAGCATGGAATGGAGTGCGGCATCATGCTCGAGGGTTACAGCGACGTGAAGCCGGGCGACATCATCGAGTGCTACGAAATCGAAGAGGTCGCCGCCACGCTCTGATTCCGAGGCGCGCATGCACGTAGGAGTCATGAGGCTGGTGCTCGAGATTCCCGGCGCCCGCTCGCTCAAGGACAAGCGGCAGGTCGTCCGCTCCTTCAAGGAGCGCGTGAAATCGCGACTCGGGGTTTCGATCGCCGAGGTCGATCACCACGACAAGCTGCAGCGGGCGACGTTCGGCGTTGCGGTGGTCTCCGGCGATGCCGCCGTTTGCCAGGAGCTCCTCGGCCGCGTGACGTCGATGGCGGGATCGCTTCCGGATGCCATCTTGGCCGATCGAGCCGCGGAGGTGATTCCGTTCGGCGAGGGGGGCGGCAGCGTGCGTGGCGGTATCGAGCAGCTGGCCGACGAATGGAACGACGGCGAGCCCGGCGAGGACGAGATCTGAATGCAGAGCACGACGCCCAAACGAGCGGTGCGCGTCGCCGAGCGCGTGCGAGAAGAGCTCGCGCGCGCCTTGGCCCGCGAGCTGTCCGATCCGAGGCTGGCCGAGGTGGTCATCACCCGCGTCGAAATGCCCGACGATCTGTCGCTCGCGCGGGTGTGGGTGCGTGCTGCAACCGGCGGCGACGATCTTGCCGCGCGCCAGCGTCTGCTTCGCGGGCTCTCGGCGGCCAGCGGTCTCTTGCGCAAACGGGTTGGGCAGAGCGTGGGCCTCCGTCGCGCCCCAGAGCTGCGTTTCCAATACGACGAAGGCCAAGACGCTTCTTCACGCGTCGAAGCGCTCCTGCGCGAAATCGAGGACGACCGCGGAACCAAGGGCGAGGGCTGACCCACCAACGTCTTTTCGAACGACGTCCTCAGAACCCGCGCCGTCTAGAAAGGCATGGCAGGCTTCGGCTTCTTTTCGCCGGCCGGTTTCGGCTCGCCAGCCGGCTTCTCGCCGCCCTTTGCGCCTCCCCCTTTGCCGCAGCCCTTGTCCTGTTGCTTGATGATGAATTGCACGCGACGGTTGCGCTCCTTGCCGGCCGGCGTGACGTTGGGGGAAATCGGGCGCTCTTGGCCGTAGCCCTGAGCGGTCAGGCGGCCTGATTCGACGCCGTGGGCGAGCAACCACTCGCGAACCGAGTTGGCACGTTGTTCGGAGAGGGTCTTGTTGTGGTCCTTGGTGCCGGTGTTGTCGGTGTGCCCTTGGATTTCGACGAGGTGCAGGCAAGCGTTGCGATTGATCGTGTCGGCGATCTCTTCCAGAAGCGCCGTGGAATCCAGGCTGATCTTGGCGGAATCGGTCTCGAAGTGGACCTGCCTCTTGATTTTGATCTCGTTGCCGGCGATCTCGACATCGCCCTTCTTTGGACGCTTGTGCAGCTGGAGATCGGCACGGGTGGCTTCTCGCGCGCGCACCTCGGCCTGCTCGACGTGCAGCATGTAGCCGTCCGCTTCGGCCTTGATGGTGATGGTTCCCGGTTGCAGCCCTTCCATTTTGAACGCGCCATTGGCATCGACGGCGATGCCCATCTCTTTACCCTGGGTATCGACGACCTTGATCGAAACGCCGGCGACGGCGGCTTTGCTGTCGGCGTCGACCGCGGTCCCGGTCAAGCTGCCGGTGCGCGGATTGGCCTCGAGAGGGCAATCGACGTCGACGTAGCTCGGACCGGCCGGCGGCGCGCCCGCGCCTGCGCCATAGGCCGGGGCGCCTGGTGGCGGCGGTGCGCCTGGAGCCGGTGGTGCACCGGGAGGAGGCATCGGCCCCGGTGCGCCGGGGGCGGGTCCCGCCGCCGACGCTGCAGGAACGACGAGCGAGCACTGTCCGTCCTTGTAGCTGTCGGCGTGGATCGAGAGTGTGTAGTTTCCTGGCTCGACGTTGCCAGAAACGAAGCGTCCATCGGGCCCGGTCACCAGGCCACTCATCGTGCGGCCCTCGAACCTCACGATCGCATTGGGAACGCCGTCGGGCTTGTCCTTCTCGTGAACGAAACCGCGGATGATGCGTTCGGGCACCGGTGCCGCACCGACGACGCGCTCGACGATCTGCGGCTTGGGGGCAGGGGGCTCCTGCACGTCGAACGCGTAGCCGAGTCCGAGCCAGAGGTCCCACTGCGCGGTCGGTGCCAGCTCCTCGATGAAGTACGACGTGCCGGTGGTCCCGATGTCGAAAGCGAGGAGCGCCTCGAATCCTTTGAGAAAAGGGTAGGCTCGCAGGCCGAGTGTCAAGGTCGAGGGCATGCCCGAGAAATCGGCGTTGGCCAGACAGAAGTCGTCGTAGAGCGCCTGGCCGCGATTGGGATCGCACTCGTAACCCTGCCGGTTGCTGGCGATGCCGAGGTGCCACTCGACGAAGGGTCGGATGGCGCTCAGCGTGCCTTCCGCGCCGATGCTGATGAGAAACTGATCGACCCGGTTGATGCCGAGGCCGAATCGCTCGACGCGGGTAATCTTCGGACCGCGTTGGTCGTTGACCAGACGGCGCTGGTTTTCGATGTCTTCCACCAGGCTGCCGGAATTGTCGAACTGGTAGCCGAGGTTCAAATGCAGGCGCAGCGGCAGGCCACCATCGTTCGGTTGCCGGAAATCGAGCGTGGCGAGGGCCTTCAAGCGGAAGCTCGTCGACCCACTGTCGATTCCGACGCCCCCCGCACCATTCAAGAAAAGAAGGTCGGCGGCGCCGCCGAAGTTGAACGTCTGCCCGAGCTTGTTGGGCGTGAACGCCTTGATGCCGAGCGTCGTGTCCCCGAGCACCTGCAGGAGTTTGGGACGGCCGCGGTCGTTGAAGTTCGAGGCCGACCGAATCGTTGCGTAGGCCTCGAGAAACTCGATCGGCGTGACCGACAGCCCGACGTTCGCCCCGAAGTGGGTGGCCGAATCGGGTGAAGAGTCGGGCGTGCCCGGAATGTGGCAACGATTGGAGTCGTAGCAAAGAAACGAGCTCGTCTGAAACCAGTCCATCAGCAGGTGGAGGCGGAACGTGCCGGCAGAGCCCGAGCCGGCCGAGAGCGTTCGCAGCAACCCGGTCCCTCCGAAAATCGAATTGTGCTCCTGGAGCGAGCGAACACGATCTTCGGGCGTTTCTTCCGAGCTCGTCACGTCGGCGACCGCGCCTTGACGGGTGTCGAACGCAGCCGAACCCGAAGCGCCTGCCGATGCGCCGTAAGGGCTCGCGCCCGGCTGCGCGCCGGTCGGCGGGCCATAATAGGGATTCTGTCCGGGAACCTCGGGTGGGGGCGCCCCCGGTGTGCCGGGCGCGGGGGCAGGTCCGGGCGCCGGAGTCGGTGGTGTGCCAGGTTGTGCCGGACCTGGCGCCGGTTGCGCCGGTGCCGGTTGTGGCGATCCCGGCGCGGGTGCGCCGGGTGCAGGAGCTCCCGGTTGCGGTGGCCAGGGCGCGCCGGGGGGCGCTGCGCCAGGCGGCGGCGGCTGAGGCTGAGGCGGCGGCGGAGTCTGCGTGGCGGCGAATGACGAGAGAAGCGTGATCACCAGCGCCGACGAGAGCGAGGTGAAGATCGAAGAAGAGCGCATCGTGTCCCTCAGCGAAGGTGGCTGGCGTATCTGCGGAGCTCGCCGCGCCCCTTCTCCATGCTGCTTGTATCAAACTTTGGCATGAAGCAGAACTTTCCAAATCCGTGCCAATCGAGCGCGCAAAAGCGCGGTTCGATAAGTGCATCGTGAGGGCAAGCCCGGTCGCGAACGCGGGGCGCGTATGCTAATCCGACCGCAGATGGCGTCGCGAGGCCGTATTCTCATCGTGGATGACGAAGCCAATGCGCGGGCCGCGCTGAGCGAGATCCTGCACGAGGACGGATTCGTCACCGAGACGGCAGCCGATGGGTTCAAGGCGCTCGGCAAGCTCTCCGAGTTCGATCCCGACGTCGTGCTCACCGATCTGAAGATGCCCGGTCTCGACGGCATCGGACTGATGGAAAAGGGCCGCGAGGTCGTGCCCGGAGCGGCCTTCGTCGTCATGACCGCCTTCGGCACGATCGGCAGCGCCGTCGATGCGGTCAAGCGAGGCGCGGAGAATTATCTCACCAAGCCCCTCGACTTCGATGCCCTGGTGGTCGTGGTCGAGCGAGCCATGGAGAAGTCGCGGCTCGTCAAAGAGAATCTGCGTTTGCGAGAGCGGCTGCGC
>DASWDH010000050.1:0-2814 GCA_036395495.1 Polyangiaceae bacterium | reverse complement strand
GGGGCCGGCGTAATCACGGTGTTGGCGGCGGCGTTGGTCGTCTGGGCGATCCGCTTTGCGCAAAAGACACGGGCCGTCGCCAGCCTCGTGCAGGGCGCCGACACGCCACAAGCGCGCAAGGAGGCGCTATCCAAGCTCGAGAGCGGCTTCAAGAAGAGCGACACCGCGGCCATCTTCGCCAAGGCGCAGCTTCAGCTGCACGAAGATCCGCGGCTCGCGCTCAACACGCTGGAGCAGATCGATCTCGGCAAAGTCATGGCTCCCATCGCCGACGAGGCTCGAGCGCAACGGGCGATGATCCACCTCATCTTGGGAGAAGCGGATCGGGCTCGCCAGCTCGTGGATCCCATCGAGTTGTCGCGCCATCAGCAGTCGAAGACGCGGGCGACCCTGGTCACCGTCATCGCCGAAGCGTGGGCGCGCACCGGGCAAGGCAAAAAGGCCCTCGACACGCTGAGCGTGTTCGATCCCGAGGATCCCGAATACGGCGAGCTCAAGGCCCAGCTCTATCGCGCGTTCGCGTTCGCTTACGCGTCGGTCAACGACACCAAGGGTATCCGCAAGGTTCTCCGCAAGATGCTGGAAATCAACCCGCAGCTGCTCGGTGGCTTTCTCATGAAGAAGGTGCACCCACTCCTCGAACGCGAGGCCAGAGAGATGCTGAAGCGCTCGGGTGCCGTTCCCAAGAAGATGGTCGTCAAGCGGATGTAGCCGAAAGGGTCGCCTTGGCTATCGGGCGGAGCGAGATCTCGGGCAGGAGCTCGGCGAACGAGACCACGGTGATGTCGGGCAGGTCGACCTCGATGAGCTTGCGTACGAAGCGCCGGATGTCAGGCTGCGTGAGAATCACGATCGCGGCGTTCTCGGCCTGACTCGCGCTTCGCGGAAGTGCCTGCGATACGGCACGCCGAATGGCGGTCACCACGTCGCGCCCGGCGGCGGGGGCCAGCGTGAGAAAGCTACCAGCCGGCGTGCGGGTGATGGCGTGCCGGATCGCTTCTTCGATGTTCGGGTCGAGCAAGTAAACGGACAACTCGGGGCGACCTGCGGTGAGCTTGTAGGTGGTTGCGCGCCGCAGCTGTCCACGCACGAACTCGGCGAGATTGAGTGGATCTTTTTCGCCGGCAGCGACCAGGGAAAGCCCTTCGAGGATGGCCCTCATGTCGCGGATGCTCACCCGCTCTTCGACCAGGCGGCGCAGGATGTCGGCCAGGAGCGAGAGGCTCACCGGTTTGGGTACGATTTGACGTACGAGGGCCGGCGCAACTTGCTCCAACTGGTCGAGCAGGTGCTGGGTTTCGGCGATGCCCACGAAGTCCGCGGCCCGCGCTCGTAAGAGCGCGAGAAGGGCGGTTTCGAGGTCCCGGCCGGGATCGTCGTGTGGTTCGACCGTCATCACCCGGGCAGGCATTTCGAAAAGCGAGATCACGATGTGCCGAGCGGGCAGGTTCTCCGTCGTCCGAACGCGCGCCGCGGGAACGGGCACGCCGAGCTCGAAGAAAATCTTCTCGCGGACGCTTTGCGTCGTGCTGAAAACGCCCGCGCGGATCACCTGGTCGCCCCGGATATCGTCGTCGAGCAGCCCGGCCAGATCGGCGCTCGCGTCGACCGACCAGGGAATGACCATCGGCAAGAACGCGGGTCCCCTTCGGGCCCCCGCCGGATCGCGGCGGGGCGGCTCGGCGGCGGCCTTCTGTGCCTCTCGTCGGATCTGCTGCGTTCGCGTCCGTGCCGACAGCAAAAGAAGGCTTCCCAAAAGGGCGAAGGGCAGGGTGGGTAACCCCGGAACGATGCCGAGCCCGAGTACGAAGAGGCCGGCAACCTGCATCGCTTTGGGCGTGCCGAAAAGCTGGCTGCCCAATTCGCTTCCCAGCGATCGATCGGGTTCTTCGCTGGCGACGCGGGTCACCAAGATTCCGGCGGCGGTCGAGAGAACCAGCGCAGGTATCTGGGTCACCAGTCCATCGCCGATCGTCAGAAGCCCGTAACGCTTGAGCGCGCTTTCGACCTCGAGGCCGCGCTGGCCGACGCCGATCGCTAGCCCACCCAGAATGTTGATGAACGTGATGATGACCGAAGCAATGACATCGCCCTTGACGAATTTCATGGCGCCGTCCATGGCACCGTAAAACTGCGATTCGCGTGCGAGCTGACGCCGGCGCTGGCGGGCTTCATTGCCGTCGATCGCCCCCGAGCGGGCTTCCGCGTCGATGGCCATTTGTTTGCCAGGCATTGCGTCGAGAACGAAGCGAGCTCCGACTTCGGCGACCCGTTCCGAGCCCTTGGCGATCACGATGAACTGGATGATCGTGAGGATCAGGAAGACCACCGCGCCGACCACGTAATTGCCGCGCACCACGAACTGACCGAACGAGCGGATCACCTCGCCGGCGTTCGCCTGCAAGAGAATCAGGCGCGTCGAAGACACGTTGAGCGCGAGACGAAAGAGCGTCGTGATGAGAAGAAGCGTCGGGAAGGTGGAGATGCTCACCGCGTCGGGTACGTAGAGCACCACGAGCAGGATCGCGACGGCGGCCGAGAGATTGCTGGCGAGAAGGATGTCGAGCAACCACGTCGGCAGCGGGACCACCATGAGGGCGACCACGACCACCACGATGACGGCGAGCCCGGCGTCGGCTCCGCCGAGCCTCGAAAATGCGAAGGGGGAACGGTTCGGGACGACGTTCATTCAACTCGGGGTGCCGAACATCGCGACGACGCTGGTGTAAAGGTGCATGGCCGGACGCATGCCGAGGGGCCCGATTTCGAAGGTGGAGAACATGCCGGCGAAGGGAACATTCGGAAACCTCTCGC
>DASWDH010000049.1:0-4255 GCA_036395495.1 Polyangiaceae bacterium | reverse complement strand
ATCGGGCGACCGGGCATGGTCCCTCCCGAACGCATGTCGCGGCGGGGCTGGGTGCCGGTGGTCGAGGTCGAGCGGGGGTCATACTGCACGCGGCGCGGGACCGGTGTGCCCGCGGCGCGCGGCGCTGCCTGCGCGGGCATCGGAACGCCCGGACGCCCGGCCCAAGTCTCGATTCCGGTGCGCGGCGGAGCCGACGGCCGCGGTGTACGAGGTGCCGGTGTCTCGCCATCGCTCGCCGCCGCCGCAGCGGGTGCGGGCGGCGGTGCTTCCGGTTCGGGACGCACCGGTTCGCGAGGAGGAGGAGAAGAAGGCACCTCGGGAGGCGAAAACGTCGCCGGAGCACCGATGTCATCGGTCGGAGGCGCTTCGGGCGGGGGGGCCGGCGTCGCAGTCGGGGCCGGCACGCGCGACGAGCGCGGCGCGGAGCTCGCCCGAGCTTCGGGCACGCTGGGGACTGACGGCGGCACCGCGGGCGGCGCAGCCTCGGGTGCAGCTGCGGTCGGCACCGGAGGCGCGCTCTGCGGCGGTGGCACTGGCTCGGGTGCGGAAGCGGGAGCCGAGGTCACCGCTCGAGCGGACGGGCGGGCGGCAGGTACCGCCGGCGCGGGTGCTTCCACCTTTTCGGGCCGGCCCACGGCGCGGCGCTTCATCACCCCGGGGCGGATTCGCTCTTCCACGATCGAGGCGCTCTTCTGCTTTTCGATGTGACGCCGTACCCGCTCGACCACTTCTGGTTCGACCGAGCTCATGTGGTTGCGAACTTCGCCGAACCCCATCGACTGGAACAGCGCGACGAGCGCCTTCTGTTCCATGCCCAGTTCCTTCGCAACCTCGTAAATCCGGACCTTACTCATCGATCCTCCGTCGCCATGGCTCTCTGAGAATGGTCCCCCCGGGTCGATCCGCCGCCCTGTGCGACGCCATTCGCTATCATCACTGCCGCTCGCACCGCAGCCGCGAGCGGCTGCGACGTGATTCCCAAGACGGCTACTTCCGACTTCGCTACCAGTGAACCCAACTCTGCCTTGCTTCCCCACGCGACCGCGCCTCCCCGCGCAACCGCATGCATGACTGAACCGACCGAAGCAGCCGCCGCCGCATCGCGAGCGACGACCAAAAGATACGCGGTGCCGTTATCGAACGCCTTACCCGCCGTGTCGGCACCCACTTGCAGCTGCCGCGTGCGGGCGGCCGAAGCCAAGAGTCCGGCGACCCGTCGATCGGCCGCCGCCGCGATGACCGCCGCCAGCTCCCCCGGATGCGCGGCGATCGGCCGGCGAAAGTTCTTGGTAAGTCCTCTCGCCGCCAATGCAAGACAGCGCGGCGAAGCGTGCAGATGCGCGCCGCGGCCGAAACGCCCCCCGGCGAGATCGACGGCCAGCTCATCGTTTGGCGAGAGCACCAGCCGCACCATCGCGTCCGGTTCGTCCGTTCGGCCGCAGCCGACGCACGTCCGCAACCCGCGAATCGATTTTTCGCGGCGCGTCGCCGAGGCGCCGATTTGCGCGGGTGCGGTGGTCACGAGACGGGTTCCTCCACTCCCTCTTTCGGAGCGGGGGTCGAGCCCGACCGCTCAGGGGGAACTTGTGATGCTTTTTTGGCCTCCGCGCGGGCCGCTTCGAAGAGCTTGTGCTCGTTCTCGACGAAATACTGCGCCCCCTGCTTGATGGCTCGCGCCTTCTTGATGCCGAGCCCGGTCTTGATGGCGAGCTTGTCTTCGTCCTCGCGCAGCACGTCGTCGACGCTCTTGTAACCGGCCTCTTCGAGCAGCTGAATCGTGCGCTCGCCGACCCCGCGCACGAAGAGCAACCGTTCGCGGTCGGTGAGGGGTTCGGTCTTTTGGCTTGCGGCCTGGATGCGCTCCTGGCGGAGCCGTTCCATGGTGGCCTCGGCGCTCTCCTTCAGCCTCGTCGCCGCGTCGACGTTGCCGACACCCGGGATCGCGGCAAGCTCGTCGGTGCCCGCCTCGGCAACTTCTTCCAAGGCGCGAAACCCGAGGCGGTACATCGCCTTGGCGATGTTGTCGTCCACCTCGCCGATGAGCGAGAGGGCCGTGATCGACTCCTCCTCCATCTGCTTGAATTTCGACTCGCTGATAATGTCGAGCTTCCAACCGGTCAGCTGGGCCGCGAGACGCACGTTCTGGCCTTTGCGCCCGATGGCGAGCGACAGCTTCTCGTCGGGAACGACGAGCTCCATGCGCCCGTCTCCTTCGTCGACGATGACCTTGTGAACCTCGGCAGGCTGAATGGCGGCGATGACGTAGCGAGCGGGGTCGCGATCGAACGGAACGATGTCGATCTTTTCGCCCCTCAGCTCTTGCACGACCGCCTGCACGCGCGAACCCTTCATGCCGACGCAAGCACCCACCGGATCGACGTCCGCGTCGCGCGAGGTGACGGCGATCTTCGAGCGGGCGCCGGGCTCGCGGGCGACCGCCACGATGCGCACGATGCCCTCGTAGATCTCGGGAACCTCCGATTCGAAGAGCTTCTCGACGAGCTTGGGATCCGATCGAGAGAGGATGATTTGCGGGCCTCGCGCTTCGCGATCGATGTCGCGCACGTAAGCGACGATGCGATCGCCGGGGCGGTACGTCTCGCGCGGGGTTTGCTCGCGAAACGGCAGGACCCCCTCGGTCTTGCCGAGGTCGACAATGATGTTGTTGCCCTTCTCGAAACGCCGAACGATGCCGCGGATGAGCTGACCCTTGCGGTCCTTGTATTCGTTGAAGATCAGGTCGCGCTCGGCGTCGCGCACCCGCTGCAGCAGCACCTGCTTCGCGGTCTGCGCAGCGATGCGACCGAAGGCGCTTCGCGCCTGCTTCAACTTGAGAAGGTCACCGAACTCCTTGTCCTGCGCCCGCGCCTTTTCGGTATCTTCCGGCCGCCAGAACACCTGAAAGCCGAGCTCTTCGCCGAGCTCCGCCTCGAGGCCCCGCCGCTTGGCGTCTTCGAAAGCGATTTCGCGCTCGGGCTCGCTCACTTTTTCGACGACCGTCATATACTGAAAGAGGTCGACTTGACCGGTCTCGTCGCTGAAACGCGCTTCCAACTCGCGCGTCGGCCCGAACGCGCTCTGGGCAGCCTTCAAAATGGCGGCCTCGATGGTGTCGACGAGGATCTTTTTGTCGATCCCTTTTTCTTTGGCGACTTGTTCGAGGATGAAGCCGAGGTTGGTCTCAGTTCCGGACGTGATGGCTTGCGTTGCCATGAGGGTGCCTCTCAGTGTCTCTTCTGTTTGCCGAGCTTGGGCCGCCCAGCCTTGGGATGAGCCGGCAGCTCGAAAATCAAGTGGGCCCGCTCGACATCGTCGAGGGGGGCGGCCACGGGTTTGCCATCCACTTCGATGGAGACGGCGCCCTCCTGTACCGCCAAGATCGGACCGCGCAGGACGCGCTGGCCGTCAGGGGCGGGGCGAACCAAATGAAGCTTGGCGAGACGCCCGAGGGCCCGCTCGTAATCCCGCGGCGACCGAAGCGGTCGCTCGATGCCCGCCGAGCTCACCTCCAGGCTGTAACGATGCGGAATGAGGTCGGCGACATCGAGCACAGCGGACAAATCGCGAGAAATTTCAGCCAGTAAACCGACGTGAATCGCCTCGGACCCCGGGGCGGGGGCCTGCTCTTGTTCGAGCGACTCCACGATGACGCGCAGGACCCACCCGCTCGGCTCCATTTGAAAGGAGACCTCGGCGGTCCCTACGCCATGGGCGCGCAGGACAGGCGTGATCGCCGCCTCGAGCGACGCTCGATGGATTCCCTGTAATTTCTGCGCGATCACTTGCACCATTTCCATTCGTCCCGTCTCGCGACGGGCCGAAAACTTCGGTGCCCGGGACCCGCGAGACGAAAAAAAAGCGGACCCTTTTAGGGGGCCCGCACGTGGTCCACCCAAGCTCTGGGGACTATTTACACGCCGCGGGTCCATTGCGCAACCCACGGACTTGCCGCGTTTGGAGAGCCGGGCCCACCGCCACCTGGCCTCGGCCGGATGCTAGGCTCGTCGGGTGACGGGCCAGTTGCAGCTGCAAGACGACGACGGGGACGCGCGCTGCGTTCACTGCGGCGCCGTCGCCGCAGGCCCCTGCGCGCGCTGCGACGCCCCGGTGTGCGGCAATTGTAGCGTGCTCACCGACGGAGGGGCCCGCGTTTACGCGATTTGTATCGGCTGTGACGGACGGTCCGGCCGCTCGCTGCGACGCGCCTGGCTGACCGTCATCGGCTGGGTCGTCGCCCCCCTCCTCGCCCTCGCCG
>DASWDH010000048.1:0-4314 GCA_036395495.1 Polyangiaceae bacterium | reverse complement strand
TGATCGTGATCTGTCATCGCCAAGATTTGACGCAGTAATGCTAATCCTCCGTTTTCGGTTCTGTTTCGCGTTCGGACCGAGGGCGAATCTCCTCGAAACCTTCACGGTTCCACCACGGAGCTTCCCCCCGCCGCGCGCGCGGTCTTGTCAGATTCACCCTCGTCATCTAAGGACGGAGCTCTCCCCATATCCTTTTGCGAGGTTCTTTCATGCGCTCGAGTACAACGTCACGCCGGTCGGAGCTGCCACGCCACGTAGCGATCATCATGGACGGCAATGGCCGCTGGGCCAAACACCGCGGGTTCGAGCGAGCGGCGGGACACGATGAGGGGGCAAGAGCGGTTCGCGAGGTCGTGCGCACGTGCCGCGAACGCGGCATTCGCTACCTCACCCTCTACGCTTTCAGCCTTGCGAACTGGTCGCGGCCCAAGCTGGAGGTCGAAGCGTTGATGAAGCTGCTCATCCGGTTCGCCGAGAAAGAGGCAGCAGAGCTCAAAGAAAAGACGATCGGCGTCAATGTCATCGGCGATCTCGACGAGCTCCCCACCCTGACGCGGCGGGCTGTCGAGAATCTCATGGCCTACACGAACCAGCTGCCCGACGGCGTCACTCAGCCGCAGATGACGCTGTCGCTCGCGCTGAGCTACAGCGGTCGGCGAGACGTGGTCGACGCGATGCGCGCCGTAGCCGCGCGCGCTCGTGCGGGCCTCTTGTTGCCGGAAGACATCGACATCGGCACACTCCGGCGTCACTTCAGCACCCACACGATTCCCGACGTCGATCTCATGATTCGCACCGGCGGCGAGCAGCGTCTCAGCGATTTTCTGCTCATCGAATCTGCCTACGCGGAGCTTTACTTCACCGACGTGCTGTGGCCCGACTTCACGTCCGACGATCTGCTCGACGCCTTCGAAGTGTACGGCGGTCGCGAGCGGCGCTTCGGTCGCACCGGTGAGCAGGTTCGGCTCGCGCGCGTGAAGTGAACGACTCGGCGCAGCTTGCGCGACGTTTTCCGCCCGGCACGCGGCATGATAGAGTCCGCCGCCGTGTCGAACGCCATCACCAACGGAATTCGGATCACGGTGTCAGCGGCTTACGTTCCGGCTCAGTCGGCACCCAAAGCTCGCCGCTACGTCTTCGCGTACACCGTTCGTATCACGAACGAGGGCTCGGAGACCGCGCAGCTCAAGAGCCGACACTGGATTATCACCGATGGGAACGGCAAGGTCGAGCAGGTGCGCGGTCCGGGCGTCGTAGGCGAGCAGCCGATGCTCCGCCCCGGCGAACATTTCGAGTACACGAGCGGGTGCGTCCTGGAGACGCCGCGTGGATCGATGGAGGGCACCTACCAGATGGTCCGTGCCGACGGTACCCAGTTCGACGCCACGATCGCGCCGTTCGCGTTGCTCTTGCCCTATTCGCTCAACTGATCACGATGGTGGCGGAACGCTGCCCGACGCGGGAATCTGCTGTGCGTCGAGCTCGACCTTGATGCGGCGCAAGAGCTCACGCTGAACCTTCCACTGGTACTCGGGGATAGTCTTGACGGTGAGCCGCAGCACCATGCCCGTTTCGGTGAGCGCGTTCAGGCCGACGACTTCGGGCGCTTCCAGAAGAAAGCGCCCCCAGCTCTGATCTTCGTGAAACGTCGTCGCCACCTTGGCGATGGCCGCGAGGGCGCGGTCGAGGTTCGCGGTGTGCGCCACGCCCACGTCGAGGATGACCCGCGCCCACGCGCTGGTCATGTTGGAGACACCTTGAATAGTGCCATTGGGGATGACGTGCACCGTGCCGTCCACGCCGCGAAGCACGGTGATGCGCATCGTGATTTCCTCCACCGTTCCGGTATGGCCGCCGATTCGAACGACGTCGCCGAGCGTGTATTGGTTTTCGAGGAGGATGAAAAATCCGGCAAGGTAGTCTTTGATGATGTTCTGCGCGCCGAAAGCCAAGGCGGCTCCCATCACCCCCGCACCGGCCAGAATGGGACCGATGTTGATGTTGATCTCGCTGAGCAGCGACACGAAAATGATCGTCCAGAGCACGAGCCGCACGACGCTGGTCGAGAATTTCACGACGGTTGCGCTTCTCTGGTGGCGCTCGAGGTCGACGACCTGCGACGCTCGATGGGCGACCCTTTGGGTCATGCGCGGAACGAAGACGCGGGCGGCGATCTCCATGCCCACGCCGAGCACGAGCAAAATAGCCACACGGCCGAACGACGCGAGCGGTGCATACCTTCGGATTTCGTCCAACAGACTCGGCACGCCGGGCATTATAGGGCAGCCTCCATGCCGAAGCCGCGTTCCGTTCTCTTCGTCACGCCGGAGTGCGCACCCTTTGCTCAAGTTGGTGGGCTGGGAGATGTCGCGGCGGCGCTGCCGAATGCGCTGGCGCGCGAGGGCTACGACGCGAGGGTGGTCCTGCCTCGCTACGGAAACATCCCCATCCAGGGGATGACGCGCCATCCAGCCCCGCTCGGAGTCCCGCTCGGCGGTTTCGAAGCCTGGTGTGCGGTGCTGGAAACGAAGCTGCCCGGAACGAATGTGCCGGTCTATCTCCTCGATCACCTCGGGCTCTTCGGCCGAAACTACCTCTACGCCGGACCCGGCGGAGTCTCGCCGCCCGACAACGTGGCCCGGTTCGCCTCGTTGTCCCGCGGAGCGCTGCAGCTTTGCCATCACCTCGGCTGGTTTCCCGACGTTTTGCACGCACACGATTGGCCGACGGCGCTGGTGCCCATTTACCGCAATGCGCTCGAACCCTTCGCGCGCACCGCCTCGGTGTTGACCGTGCACAACCTCGCTCATCAAGGCGTCTCCGATCCGGCCGACTTCGCGGCGACCGGGCTTGCACCCCAATGGCTGCGCGACGACGGACTTTTGCACGAGGGCAGGCTCAACCTGATGAAAGGTGGCCTCTACCACGCGACGATGCTGACGACGGTATCGCCACGATACTCACAGGAGATCCGCACGACGGAGGGAGGCGCCGGCCTCGACGGCGTCTTGCGGTTCCGAGGGGCCGATTTGGTGGGCATCCTCAACGGTATCGATGATCGGCGATGGGATCCGTCGACGGACCGCAGCATTGCCGCGACATTCACCTCCGAGGACCTGGCCGGCAAAGCGATCTGCAAGGCAGCGCTCCAGCGCGAGATGCGGCTGGCCGAGCGAAGCGATGTTCCGCTGGTCGGCGTCGTCACGCGGCTCGCGTTCCAGAAAGGGAGCGACGTCGTGGCCCGAGCGTTGGATCGTATTTTGGCCCTCGACACCCAGGTGGTGATGCTCGGCGCGGGCGACGCCGATCTCGAAGAATTCTTCCGTGTGCGCTCGCTGCTCGGCGGTGGCCGATTCCGAATGACCCTCGGCTACGACGACGCGCTCTCGCATCGAATCGAAGCCGGCGCCGATCTTTTCTTGATGCCCTCGCGTTTCGAACCGTGCGGCCTGAACCAGATGTACAGTCAGCGCTACGGCACGCTACCGATCGTCCGCGCGACGGGCGGACTCGATGACACCGTGGAGCAATGCGACGAAACGACCGGCGAAGGCACCGGCTTCAAACTCTGGGAGCTTTCACCCGACTCGCTCGTCGCCACGGTGAGCTGGGCGGTGCACGTGTATCGCCACAAGCCGACGCTCTTTCGCACGATGCAGCGCCGCGCGATGGGCAAGCGTTTCGGCTGGCAAAATGCCGCGCGATCGTATGCCGAGGTCTACGACTGGGCTCTCGAGCGGGTGAGAGGTTGATTCATCTCTCCAGGCCGATCGGCGCGATCCACAAAATGTCGCCATTGGTATCGTTGGCGACGAAGAGGCGGCCATCCGCGGAGAAAGCGAGCGCCGCCGGTCTTCCGTGAGCGCGGAGCCCGTCGTCCCATCCGCTTGCGAAGTCGCTCATGGCGCCGGTCGCCGTACCGGCGATCGTCGTGCCAGGCAACAGAACCCCGGTCATCGGATCGACGGCAACGGCGACGATCCGCGCGCCCACCCAGCTTCCGGCGACGCCATGCAGAGGAATGAAAACACTTCCGGTGTAGGGCGCCGCCCAGTTTCCTGGTTCGAAGTCGAAGCTGAACGGAGTGTCGCCGATCACGAATGAAACGGCTTCCGGCACGACGTTCGAGCAGTCGGGCGAAGGAGAAACGTCGGGGAACGGGAGGTCGTGCGTTGCGCAGCAGGGGAAACCCCAGTCGTCCCCTTCGCGTATCGGCAAGAGCTTTTCGCGTCCGCCGATATCGGCCGAATAATCCCTGGCCAGCTCGGAGGCAAAACAAAGATTGTGCCCGCGCTGACACCGCACCGCGATGGC
>DASWDH010000047.1:0-9338 GCA_036395495.1 Polyangiaceae bacterium | reverse complement strand
CTACCAGATCGATCATCGGAGCGACTTCTGCGGCCACTCAAACTGACCGGACAGGCAGATTCTCGGTTCGGCGAAGCGTGGCTGGCCGGGCCTTGCGGCTGGTTTTTTTCGAATGCGAGATTCCGACGGCCTCGCCGTATGTTACGTTTGGGTTAAAGGCCAAATCTGCTGATCGCGATCTGCCGATGCCAAGACTCAGGCAGTAAAGCTAACATTACTGCCGCAGACTTCTCGCTACCAGATCGATCATCGGAGCGACTTCTGCGGCCACTCAAACTGACCGGACAGGCAGATTCTCGGTTCGGCGAAGCGTGGTTGGCCGGGCCTTGCGGCTAGTTTTTTTCGAATGCGAGATTCCGACGGCCTCGCCGTATGTTACGTTGGGTTAAAGGCCAAATCTGCTGATCGCGATCTGCCGATGCCAAGACTCAGGCAGTAAAGCTAAGATAGACTGCCGGGCGGGGAGTGCGACCCGAACCTGCACGAAAGAGGGGAATGATGATCCGAGCACCGCGGAGCACGTGGATAGTCATACCGGTTGCGCTGTTGATGCCCTTCGCTTGCGGCAAAGACGACCCGCCGCCACCCGAATACGCAAGCCAACCCTGCACGAATGCCGACGAGTGCTACCAGCATCTCGAGGGTGGCACGCTCAAGGGGGACAAGGTGTGCCTCACCAAGGTAACGGGTGGATACTGTACCCATACATGTTTGGCCGACACCGATTGCTGCGCCGTCGAAGGCGAGTGCGCGACCTCGCGCAAACAGGTGTGCGCGCCCTTCGAGAACGTGGCGACCCCCATGTACTGTTTTCTCAGCTGCGAGGACGCCGATTGGCAGGCCGCCGGCGCCTCCGATGGCAACACGTATTGTGCAACGTATGCCTACACGGGTTTCACCTGTCGCTCGACCGGTGGAGGTTCGGAAAACCGCAAGATTTGTTTGTGGTGAGCCGCTCGTAGCTCAGCCGCGCGCGGCGAGCTCCGCGACGTCTTCGGCGCACGCCCACGAGAGCGTATAGCCGGCGCCGCCGTGACCGTAGTTGTGAACGACGCGGCCTTCGCGCTCGAGACGCACCTCGCGACGAACGGGGCGGAGCCCGGTGCGCGTGTAGAGCACCGCGCCGGGATCGAAGCCGGAGCGCCGGCATCGCTCGACGATCGCTTCCGCAAGCGCGGGGTCCGGAGGAGGAGCGTCCCTCGCGTCGACGGGGATGGCGCATCCTCCCAAGACGACCTCGTTCCGGCGTGGAATGGCGTAGAACATCGCCTGCGGGTCGCGATCATCCGAGAGCATCAGCGAAGGATCGAGGGATCCGCCGGCAACGACGACGGTCTGCCCCAAGTTCGCCACGAGCTCGGGATCGCGGGCGAGCGTGCGCGCACCCACGCCGCTACAATGGACGACGATGTCCCCGTCGAGCGATTCGAGCTCCTCGACGTGGCGTCGCATGATGGGACGGGTCAGGTGACTCTCCAACCAACCGAGGTACACGGTCGGGTCGCACCTGGGGACGAGCATTTTCCATACGCGATTCGAGGCGAAGGCTCGCACGCTCGTCACCAGAGCGAGATCGTCGACGGCGGGTGCCCACCAGGGGGGCGTATCCACGTCCGCCACCAACAGGGCTTCGATCATGTCCACGCCTGCTTCCGGGCAGCTCCGGGCGATGCGGGTCAGCTCATCGCGGGTTCGGCGGGCCCAGACGAGCGCGCGGTTCGGCGGACCGACGCGATACGGAAGCCAAACCGCGCCCGCCGCTGCACTGGTGGTCGCAAAGCCTTTGTCTTTGGCGACGACGGTGACGTCGTGCCCGGCGCGCTCGAGCACGACGGCGGTGGTGAGACCGATGACGCCCGCGCCGACGACCGTGACGCGCAAGTTCATGCAACCTTCTTGCCTCGTGACCAGGCCGCCGTCGAGAACGCCCAGATGACCGCGACGATACACGCGGCGAAGACGGCAACAGCCAGGGCATCGAACGCGGCCGACCATCCACGTCTTTCGGCGAGCGCACCGAGCAGAACGCCGGCGAGGCTCGCGCCCAAATATCCGCCGGCGTCGAGCAGACCGACAGCCGTCGCCGCGGCGCGCGTCTTTCCCACGTCGAGCGCGATGGCGCCGCCCACCAGCGAGTAGGGTCCGAGAAGAAAAAGCCCGCATGCACCGATGGTGCACATCGCCCCCACGTTGCCGATCCCGGCGTGTCCCAGAACGAGGATCGCGATCAGAAGAAGCCCGAGGGAAAGAGCCACGACCGGTGCCCTTCGACCTGGGCCGTATCGATCGCTCGCGCGCCCCGCCGACAACGCTCCCACCACTCCGGCGGCGGGAAAGATCGCGCTCTTCACGATCGCGCCGGAGATGCCGCCCCCCTCGCGCGCGCCGAGCTCGGCCATGAAGGTGGGAATCCAAGTCAAAAACCCGGTGCGCACGAACGTCAGCAAGACGGAGAG
This sequence comes from Polyangiaceae bacterium, assembly GCA_036395495.1. GTDB lineage: Bacteria > Myxococcota_A > Polyangia > Polyangiales > Polyangiaceae > DASWDH01. The sequence continues at coordinate 6,882 of DASWDH010000047.1, read as the reverse complement.
AGCCAGCGCCGTCCAAAACGACGGCAGGCGGGAAAGCCATCCCAGCCGCGGCCACAGACGCTCTCGCTGTTCGTCCACTGGATTAGCCTCGGCAGCGATACTCGTGCCATCGGGCACGACGCGCTCCCGCCGGAGCAGGGTGGCGACGGCAACACCAACCAGCCCGAAGAGGATCGGGTTCACGATGAAGAGCGCCCTCCAACCGAAGCCCATCCCCACGAGGGCGCCACAGAGAAGCAAGGCAATCACGTTACCAATCTCGTAGCTCGTGGAGACGGCTCCCATGACCGACCCGTGTTCTCTCGGCGCGAACTCGCGAGAGGCGACGTGAATCAGGCCGACCCAACCTCCCGCCTGAAACCAACGATTTTGGGCGGCAAAGATCGTGAGAGCCCCCAAAGAAGTCGAAGCCCCGAGCGCGAACGAAGCGACCACCGAGCCGACGACGGCCAGGCCGAGCAGGCGCCGCCCGCCGAGGATGTCGCCGAGCGGTCCGAGCGTCACCTTGCCGGCCGCGTACGCCAGGATGGCGATCGACGAAAGGCGCCCGAGTTGTTCCTTGTCGTAGCCGTACGCGCGCGAGAGCAGGGGAAACGATGCATCGACATTGGCTCGGCACAAATAGAACGACGCGTAGACGACGAATAGAGATGCCGCGATGCGATGTTTGCGGAGCATCGATCTGGTAGTGTGGTTATGACACAGTAGAGCTAAGCTCGGGTGCCCATGCCCGACGAAGCCACCACCTCCCTGGCGGGAAGTGTCGCCCTCATCACGGGAGCCAATTCCGGCATTGGCCGCGTGACCGCGCGGGAGCTCGCAAAAAGAGGGGCGCACCTGTTTCTCGCTTGCCGGTCCGAGGCGAAAACGCAGCCGGTCATCGACGAAATCAAGCAGGCATCACCGCGTGGCGAAGCCGAATTTTTGCCTCTCGATTTATCGGACCTCGAGTCGGTGCGCCACTGCGCGCAAATGTTCCTCGAGCGCAACCTCGGGCTGCAACTGCTCATCAACAATGCCGGTCTGGCGGGAAGGCCTGGCCTGACCAAGTCAGGGTTCGAGTTCACCTTCGGCGTGAATTATGTCGGGCATTTTTTGTTGACCAAGCTCTTGCTCGAAAGGATCAAACGATCGGCGCCGGCGCGCATCATCCACTTGACCAGTCGCGCGCACTATCGCCCCCAAACCATCGATTTCGAGGCCGTTCGCCGTCCCACCCGCACTCGAACGGGACTGGCGGAATACGAGGTTTCGAAGCTGGCGAACCTCCTCTTCTCCATCGAGTCGGCGCGGCGCCTCGAGGGCACCGGCGTGACAACGTACGCCTTACATCCGGGGGTCGTCGCGAGCGACATCTGGCGCAGGGTACCTTTCCCGATTCGGAGCATCATGAAGCTCTTCATGATTTCCAACGAAGAGGGCGCCAAGACGACGCTCTACTGCGCCATTTCGCCGGAAGTCGCGAACCAGAGCGGGCTTTACTACGATCGCTGTCGGGTGACCGAGCCATCGCGGCTGGCCCGCGATCCGGCGCTCGCTGCCGAGCTGTGGCGCCGCAGCGAAGAGTGGACGAGCTGACGCTGGTGCGCTGGTCGGATGGGAGAAGGACGAACCAGCGACGAAGTGGTACACTGCGGTCATGTTGCGCGAGAGGCTCATCGTAGTTGCGGCGCTGTCCCTCGTGGGCGGTTGCACTTCACCGGTGACGGTGCCGAGCGAGGTCAAAACGGCGGTGCCCACCTCGCCGGATCGCGCCGTGATCTTCAAGCTGCAGTTTCGCGATGTCGACCTGACCGTCCTGTCGAGCTCCGAAGGACCGCGCTTCGCCTTGGCTGCACACGACGGTACCGTCCTCGCGCAGGATCTCGGTGATGCCGAGCTCGCCAAGAGCTATCCGGACCTTTACAAGTTTTATCGTTCCGCGATGGCCAAGGCGGCGCACCCCTATCTGGATGCACGTCTCGATTCGCGCTGGTCCGCCGAGGACGACGCTACTCGGGTAAAGCAGCGATAGCGTCGATCTCCACGAGAAATCCGAGGAGACCCGCCTGCACCGTCGTCCGCGCCGGATACGGCTCGGCGAAGAACGACGCGTACACCTCGTTCATCGCTGCAAAGTGGGCAAGGTCGGAAAGATAGACGTTCACCTTCACGACGTCGGCGAGCGTCGCTCCCGCCGCTTCGACGATGGCTTTCACGTTCTCGAGCGTGGCGCGGGTCTGCTCCTCGATTGTCGATCCCAGCATTTTTCCTGTGGCGTCGAAGGGACCCTGACCAGCGACGAAGACCAAACCGCCTCCCTTGCGACCTTGGGAGTAGGGACCTTTGGGAGCCGGGGCTCCGGAAGTTCGGACGATGTTCACGGCGCTTTCCTTTCTGCTCGAATGAGCGGCTCGATGGCGGTTGCGAGTATAAGATCCGATGCACGCTAGGCCTATGACCGAAAGCTCTCCGCGGACCACCGAGCTCAGCTCTCGCGATCGCGACGTCGCACTCGCCGTCCGACTCGCCCATTGGCTCGACGATCGCTATCTCGACCCGGTGATCGGGTTGATCCTGCCGGAGATCGGCGATCTGGCGATGGCGGCGGTGGGGCTTTATCCGGTGTTCGTGGCGATTCGGCACCGCATGCCGGCCATCGTCGTGGCACGAATGATCCGAAACCTAGCCATCGATCTCTTTATCGGGGCGATTCCGGTCATCGGTGACCTGTTCGATTTCGTCTACAAGGCTCACCGCAAAAACGCCGATCTCTTGCTCGAAAGGCACGTCGTCGGGCCATCCTCCACGCGCGACTGGATGGCGGTTCTCGGCGCTCTGGTCGTCCTGCTCGTCGCCTTGGCGATACCCCTCATGCTTGCCATTTTCTTGTTTTCTCGACTGTCTCCGTAAGAGCTCGGCGCGTCGGTTCTCAAAAAAAAGTGCGGATGGCGTCAACGACGACGTAAGCATCGTCGACGACCGGTAGGAGCGCCCACTTATCGAAGGCAAGACACGGGTGCGAGATGCCGCAGCACAAGAGGTCGCCGGGAACGAGCGGGTCATCCTCTGCGAGAGCGAGATACGCGTGCTGATCGTTCAGCGCGCCGATCGACATGCCTTTCACCGGGCGGATCGCACCAGAACGATCGCGCACCGCGCGGGGAACCGGCAGGCCGATGTCGAATGGGGCATCTCGCTTTCCGAAACCAACGATGGCCAGCCCCCGCTCGGGCCGCGACAACACCACTGCCCAGAGCTCGAAGGAAGCGATGAGGCGGGGCAGGCCTTTCACTCCGCTTCCGCTCGAGAATGGCGAAACCTGCTCGTAGAACCCGTCATCGTGCGTCAGGTAGCAGCCGGCACGGATCACGACCCGCACCGGAACGCGGAGATCGAGCGGTAAAGTCAGACGATCGACGACCCGATCGGGGTACACGCTCCCTCCGGCGCTGAGAATGATTTCCTCGCACGGGAAGGCACCCCGCTGTCCAAGCTCGAGGGTGAGCTCGACCAGTCGATCGCAAAACGTGTCGACCCGCGCGAGCGAAGCTTCGTCGCGATCCCTGCCCGCGATGCCCTCGAACCCGGCCACACCGCCGAGCCTGAGACCCGGCGTTTCGCCGACGGCGCGGGCGACCGAGAGGGCCTGTTCGATCGAGCGGCAACCGGTGCGACCGCCTTCCACCCCGAGCTCGACCAGAACGGCGAGCGGCCGGGTCGCATCGAAGAACACCTTTCCGAGGGCTCGCACGCCTTCGAGCGAATCGACATAGCAAAGGAAATCGAGCTTCGGATCGGCGGCCCTCTCGGAGGCGACCCAGCGCGCTTCGTCGGCCGCGACGAGCTCATTCGCGAGAAGAATGCGCGGCACGCCGAACGCGCGGTAGATCCGGGCGTGTTCCACCGTGGCGGCGGTGATCCCCCAAGCTCCCGCGGAGAGTTGGCGCGCGAACAGTTGGGGAGCCATGCTCGTCTTGCCGTGGGGCGCGAGCGAGACGCCGCGATCCAGGCAAAACTGCGCCATTGCGCTGACGTTGTGCTCCAGCGCGCCCTGCTTGAGCACCATGACCGGAAACAAGAAGCCGCTTTCGAACAGTGTCCACTTCTGCTCGGCGACGTCGCCGATGCGAACGCGTCCGCGAACGTTGGGGAACGCTCGAAACCTCCAATCGATCGGCTCGGCCAACACAGAATCGAGGTTCACGGCCTTGGATACTAGCAAGATTGCGAAAGGCCGTTCGCTTGCCCAATGCTAGGATGCCCGACGTGCTGGATCTTCTCATCCGTGGCGGTCAGGTCATCGATGGCACCGGTGCTCCCGCCTTTCGTGCGGACGTCGGCGTGCGCGGGGATCGCATCGCCGAAATCGGATCGCTCGGCGGACACGCGGCCAGGCGGACGATCGAGGCCGGCGATCTTTTCGTGTGCCCTGGCTTCATCGATATGCACACCCACTCCGACGTTCAACTTTTGGTGCACCCCGAGCACGACTGCAAAGTGCGCCAAGGAGTGACGCTCGAGGTGTTGGGGCAGGATGGGCTGAGCTACGCTCCTTCGACCCCGGAGGTCATCGCGCAACTTCGCCGGCAGCTGGTCGGGTGGAACGACGACCCGCCGGGACTCGATTGGGAGTTCCGTGACATCGATGAATTCTTGCGCCGGTTCGACGATCGGGTCGCGGTGAATGTCGCGTACCTCGTGCCGCACGGAACCTTGCGCATGATCGCGGTGGGGCTCGACGATCGTCCGGCAACCGAGGCGGAGCTCGAGGTCATGCGACGGCTCGTTGCCGAGGGAATGGAGCAAGGCGCGGTCGGGCTCTCTTCCGGGCTCATGTACGCGCCGGGAATGTTCGCCAGCGACGACGAGCTCGTCGAGCTCTGCCGGGCGATGCGACCGTACGGCGGCTACTACTGCCCGCACCATCGCAACTACGGGCTGCGCGCGATCGAGTCGTACGCGGAGTGCATCGAGATAGCCCGACGTGCGGATGTCCCGCTCCATCTCGCGCACGCCCACGTCAGCTTTCCTTGCAACCGCGGTCGAGCGAGCGAGCTCCTTTCGATGATCGATCGTGCGCGCGGCGCGGGGATCGACGTGAGTTTCGACGCCTATCCGTACACGGCCGCGGCGACGTACCTTTCCGGCATCCTCCCCGGCTGGATGAGCGAGGGCGGAAACCGGGCGACGCTCGAGCGGCTCGCGGACGTCGCCCAGCGCGAGCGGCTGCGGGTCGCCCTCGAGGAAACTGGATCGGATGGATTCCACGATCTGACGGTGGACTGGACCTCGATCGTGATCTCGGGCGTGAGGCGCCCGGACCATCAACGCTGGGTGGGGATGAACATCGCCGACGCTGCCCGAGCGGCCGAGCGCCGCCCCATCGATTTCGTGTGCGAGCTCTTGGCTTCTGAGGACCTCGGCGTATCGGCGCTGCTCCACATTGGGATTGAAGAGAACGTGCGCACGATGCTCTCCCATCCCGCGCAGATGGGAGGCAGCGACGGCATCCTGGTCGGCGCCCGACCCCATCCGCGCGGCTGGGGGGCGTTCGCGCGCTATTTCGCGATGTACGTGCGCGAGCTCGGGCTCGTCTCCTGGGAAGAAATGGTTCGCAGGCTCACCTCCTCGGCGGCAGCTCGACTCGGCCTTTCCGATCGCGGTCGTTTGCGCGCGGGCATGGCCGCGGACATCGTGTGCTTCGATCCGACGACCGTACGTGACACCGCCACCTACGAAACTCCGCGCAGCTATCCAGAAGGCATCCCGTACGTCTTGGTGAACGGAGCGGTGGTCATCGACAACGGCGGCCACACCGGTGCGCTTCCCGGACGCGCGCTTCGCCGCCGGGGACGATGACTCACGCGTCCAGCGGGAAAATAAGTCCCACCGCTCCAACATCCCGATCGCCGCAAACATTCGCTGCAGCATCGGTTCGATCGGCTAGCTTATCGACCTCGGCCGCAAGTTGGCGTCTCGTCGAACCGGAATCGCCCGCGAGCAAGAACGCAACCGGAAGCCTGTACGCCGCTTGCTCGGAAACACCGTAGCGTGACGTCTGCAACGTTTCGGTGAGTGTGGGCAAGCGGGCGTTGTGCTCCAGGAAAGGCAGCCCATTAGGTGCGAATCGCTTCGGCACAAGAGGGGTTCACGCTTCCGACGGGAGGCGTTGCGCACCCTCAGTCGAATCCGACCTCGTTCGGGCTGGACCCGTAGTAGCAGCCGCGGAAAAAGCGTGATACTCCGCTTGCATTCGCGACTTCCTTCTTACCGGGAGAGGAGAAAATGTGAAGCGTCCGAAATGGCGAACACACCTCGAGCCGCGCACGATCCTCCGAGCGTCGAGTGCGCTCCTGTTCATCGCGGTCGGTTGCTCTGACGCATCGGACGCCGGGGGCGCGAACGGAGAGGAGAGCACAGGTGCGACAACCGGCGGCGGCGGAACAACTCCCGGCACGGTCACGTCGGGAGGCACCGGCACCACGGGCGGCGCGCCAAACGACTCGGGGCCAAGTGGGCACGATGGGACGGGCGGAGCATCTCCGTCGGCGGACGGGGGCGGCTCCGCCGGCACGATGGGCGGCGCCACCATTGATTCCGGCCGTCCGCCTCCCACCGACGCCGGTCACCCCGATGCAGACACGAAGGGTCTCGATCCCGAAATCACCGGAATCGTCGGGGCGATCAGCTCGACACGCATCCTGTCGGCCGTCGATCGCTTGGCGGGCTTCACGACGCGCAACACCTGCTCCAACAACGGCACGACGGGCAATGCCATTGGCGCCGCTCGCGACTGGATCAGAGGCCAAATGCAGGCCATAGGCGGGCTCACGGTGTCGCTCCATTCTTTCAGCGCTCTGGCCTGCGCGAACTTCACCGCTTCGGTCACCGATCAGAACG
>DASWDH010000046.1:0-6626 GCA_036395495.1 Polyangiaceae bacterium | reverse complement strand
ACGATTAGGCGGGCGCCCGTGGTGGCCAGTTACTGCACTAAATAACAATGCCCCTAATGCATGCATGTCGATCGTGCCACGGCTGCATGAAACATGGTGGAATGGCAATTGGATTTGTGGGCCACTCCTCGCTGGAGCGCTTCCAGCTCACCGCAGCTCGAATCGGTTCTGCACGCGCATGGCCACCGCCATGACCACGGACTCTCATTGGATGCGACCCGGGCGCACATCTTTCGGACGGAAGAGAAAACGCATTCGACACTTACTCGAAAACGGGTCGAACCTACGTCCCATGATCGGACCTGCTTGATTCAGGGATGTGCCGATGCAAGGCCATGATCTGCCGGGCGACGAAGGCGGATCGACGAGCGACGAGCGTGGCCGACGCGCACGAAAACCCAGGCGGATACTCGCGCCGCGTCCTCTTCCCATCAGCTCGTGATTGGGGCGTCGGGGTGGTAGGCGCAACCCCATTGCCCGCCGTTCGGACGGGAAGCCGGGAAGACGATTTCTTGTACCCGAGTGACGTAGGTCCGCTGCTTCGTCACTCAGCATGGGTCCAGTCGCACAGTGAAGTGTTCGGGACCTAAGCGCCGGGTTGTCAACGTGTCGCGGTAGAGATTGCCGGTGCGACAGTTTGGCTTGGATGCTCCGGAAGCGCTCGACCACGTCGGTTGAACGGCGCCCTCCACCGCGAATTCGCCCCCCAAGGAATGGATCGCGCTTCCGAGCGTTAACAACTCTGAAGCGCATGTTGCGACTTGTGTCGAGTGACTCGAAATCCGAGAAGCGGCCCGCGTCTTGCTCATGACGTGTGTCGTGGCATCAAGCGAAGGAGGTCCCATGAACGATTCCCTAACCGACATCGTACGCTGTGCGGTCGCGCGGCATTTGGACGTCGAGCCCGCCGACGTGCGCTCGTGGCATCGGTTCGAGCGCGATCTCGGACTCAATCCACTGGATGTCACCTTGATCGCGCTCGACTTGGAAGAAATCGAGGACATCGAGCTTCCGATCGATCGACTCCATGAGCTGCGCACCGTTGCCGAATTGACGGCTCTCGTTCGTGCCGTCGTTCGAAATGACGACGGCCACAGCGATGACGATAGCCATGTGCGATTCGGATTTGGGCATCCCTCGACGAAAGCGCCCACGCGGCCCGCTGGTTGATCCGATGATGGAATGAATCGTATACATGTCACTCGTCGTGGACTGCCCCCGAACGAACGTGCGAATCCGGGCCCCGGGAGTTGTCTGCGCAGTTGCGTCCTCAGGGGCAGTCCCCGGCGGGTGACCGAAAGCCGCGAGACGAGCGTGCGGAAATCTGCGATCATCGCACCATGAATGCACCACCGCAGCCAAGCATGCTCGGCGCTCCTGCCGTGTGGGACGCAATCGCCGATACCTATGGACGAGACGTGGGAGCGTTCTTCACCGTCTATGCAGAGGAGGCGTTGCGCCTCGTTGCTCCGGACTCGAGTGCGCGGGTTCTCGACGTCGCCTCCGGTCCCGGAACGGTGACGTTCGTCGCCGCACCGCACGTAAGCCGAGTTTCAGCGGTGGATTTCTCACCCAAGATGATAGAAGCGCTGCGGGCACGGGCCGAGCGCGAGGGCGTCCGAAACATCGATGCCGAGGTGATGGACGCTCAGTCGCTCGGGTTTCCCGACGCCACCTTCGACGCAGTCTTCAACCTATTCGCGCTGATGTTCGTGCCCGATCGGGGGCGCGGCTTGCGCGAGATGCGGCGGGTGCTCCGTGACGGAGGCAAAGCTCTCATTGGGACCTGGGCGCCGATCGAGCGGCGTCCCTTTCACAAAATCGTCTTCGAGGCGATGGCCGAGGCTCTTCCCCAGATTCCGCCCATGGCCAAAGGAGATCTGCAAGACTCGAAATCCTGCATCGAAGAGATGACCGCAGCTGGCTTTCGCGACGTCACGACTCATGCCTTTACCGCGTCGGCGCGCGTCGATTCGGCCGAGCACGGCCTTCAGCTCATGGAGCGCTCGGGCGCCGGTTTCGCGATGCTGCGCAAGAAGTTCGGTGAGGAAGCATGGCCGCGCGTCTATGCGCTTCTTCTCGAGGCGCTGCGGCGCCGCATCCCCGAAGGCGGGACCGAGCTTTCCGCCGAAGCGATCTTTTCCCTCGGCGTCCGCTGACTGCAAGCAACGACTAGCTCCGTCGTACTGGTGGGTGAGTCCTTCTCCGGCCCGCTCGCGCTCATGGTTGCTGCAAGGCGGCCGGCCGCTTTGCGTGGGGTCGTTCTCTGCGCTTCATTCATTCGTAGCCCGTTGCCGTGGTTTCCAAGTGCGCTCGAGATGCTAGTTGGAAGAACGACGTTCGCGCTGGCGCCGGGCTTCGTCCGCTCCAGCTTGCTTCTCGGAAGGCACGCGAGCCCGAGGTTGCGGTCCCTGCTTCATCGAGCGCACGGGCTCGTCGACCCGGGAGTGATGGCGGCGCGTGCGCGCGCCATCCTGCACGTCGACGTCTCGTCGGCGCTTCGTGACTGTTCGGCGCCGCTGCTCTATCTTCGCTCGGGTCAAGATCGGATGGTCTCGGAGAACTCATGGAGACTCGTCGCCGAGCTTCGCCCCGACGCTCGCGTCGAGGTTCTGCCTGGCCCCCATCTCTTGCTTCAGACGCATCCGGCCGAGGCAATTGCCGCGATCGAACGCTTTCTCGCATCGAGCGTGTCGGACGGCGCCGAAACGTGCTCGTGGACAATCGGCCATCTTCGATGAGCGAACGCGACGTCGTCATGCACGTGCACGGCCAGATCGCGCGCGGCGAGGGCTAGTCCTCCGATTTCGCAATCGTCCTCACGAAAGCTCGCTTACCCGGCCATAGAGCATCTGTCTTTTGACCCGAAGCTCATCTCGGGGCGCTGCGTCGCCCCAAAAGGGACGTAAGTTGCGAAACGAGCGGCAATTTTCTGGAAACACATCGGCCTATCGCGCGATGGGTTCGCTCTCCCTGGCGCTGCTCGGGCTTGCCGCCTGCTCCGTCTACGACGCATCTCTGCTGCCCGATAACGGGCCCGACGGCGCCGCTGGAACCTCACCTCGAAATGGATCGAGCTCGGGCGCCCAAGGGGGCGCCGCAGGTTCGTTGGTCTCCAACGGAACAGGTGGATCAGCGACCACGGGCGGCGCAGCCGGTGACGGAGGGTCGTCGGTTACCGAGGGCACTGGTGGATCTGAGAGCACCGATGGAACGGGAGGATCGTCCGTTTCAGGCAACGGAGGTTCTTCGGGGTTCGGAGGAAGCGGCACACCGTTCGACGCCGGCTCCGAAGCGGGACTGACGGGCATCTGCAGCTACTCCAACCCGATCACGCTCCTCTACCGCAACTGGCGTGGGGCCGATGCCGGTGCGGTCGTCGACTTTTCTTTCAAGATCATCAATGGATCGGTGCAGTCGATTGCGCTAAGTACGCTCACAGTGCGGTATTACTTGTCGAACGAGATCGGATCTGCCGTAGCAACGGCGGTCTACGGCGATGTTTGTTGTCCGGACAGCATCATCACCTCTCACGTGAAGGCGAGCGTCCAACCTTTGAGTCCTCCGGCGAGCGGAGCCGATGCGTACGTGGAAATCACTTTCGACTCGACGTCGGGCAGCCTCGCGGCAGCGCGCATGCTCGATGTCGAAGTGGAGTTCAAGAACGCGATCGGAAGCGTATCCGACCAGACGAACGACTATTCCTACATCGCAACGGCAACCGGCACGCAATCGCTGTGGGACAACTGCCCGACGACCGGCAATTGTGCGCCGTTTCACAGTTGCCTCATGACGGTGCACCAGAACGGGACGTTGATCTGGGGAACCGCGCCTAACATTACTGCGGCAGATCCTCGCTACCAGATCGTTTCATCGGAGTAGCCATAGGCCCACTCAAGTACTGACCGGACAGGCGGAACTGGCTGTCGGCGAAGCCGAGGAGGCGAGGCCTGGCGGCCATTCCGGTCTGATGCCCCCTACCGACGGCCTCGCCGTAATTTGCGTGGGCGAAACGCGGCAATTGCTGATCGTGATCTGTCATGGCCAAGATCTGACGCAGTATTGCTAAGTAACGTTCGCGGTTGGACATGCATCGAATCCGAGTCTCGACCGCACCGCCGACTTGTAGCTAGGCTCGAGCGAATGGCTGGCTATTCCAACGTCATCGGTTTCGATGATGCGCCGTTCGACCGCGAGCATCGGGGCGACGTGCTCCTCGTTGGCGCGGTGTGCGCGCGAACGCGACTGGACGGCGTCGTCGCCAGCCGTATTCGCCGCGACGGTGCGAACGCGACGGGCCGCCTGATCGAAATCGTGCAAACCTCCGGCTTTCGGCGGCACCTGCATGCCATGCTTCTTCAAGGCATCGCCGTCGGCGGCTTCAACGTCATCGACGTTCATGCCGTCCACGAGGCGCTCCAATTGCCGGTGCTCGTCGTCATTCGACGGCGGCCGGACATGGAGAGCATCCGCCGCGCGCTCTTCGAAGGTGGACCCCAAAAAGCGGGGATACGCGGGGCTCGACGCAAGTGGCGGCTCATCGAACGAGCCGGCACACCGGAACCCGTCGCCGGCCTCTTCGTGCAGCGGGCGGGCCTCTCGCTGGCCGACGCCGAAGAGCTCATCGGGCGCACGCGCCTGCACGGATCGTTGCCCGAGCCGATCCGCCTTGCTCACCTCATCGCCGGCGGTGTAACCACCGGCAGAAGCCGCGGGCGCGCCTAGCCTCGCTCCGGCCGCGCGTGCAGCGCTGGTTGACGCTGTACACATCCGAGCTTGCGAACCGAGGCGACTATCAAATTTTTTCGACGGCCAGGGTCGGGTCGATGGCGAGCAAGTCACCGGCGTCCGAAGTGATGACCGGCCACCCACGCTCGCGGGCGAGGAGCACGACGTGGGCGTCGACCGGGTCCGAGCGTCGCGCCGAGCCCAACATTCGGCCGAGAATGAGGGCGACGGCGCGGGTGAGATCCATCACTTTTGCGTGTCGAAGGAGGAACGCGATGGGTACTTGTCGATGCCCGCCTCCACGCCATACCTGCGCGACAACGCCGGCGGAGGTCACGAGTGGGGTCGCCGCATCCACGAAGCGCCGCGCGAGATGTACCATCGTGCGATCGCCACGTTCGAGCGCGATGAATGCGCCTGCATCGAGAACGATCCCCCCCCGTTTCACTTTGCTCCCCCGCCGCCGGAACCTCGCGTGAGCCGCTTGAAGATGGCATCGGCGCGACGGATGTCTTCACGACGTGGCGCGACATCTCGATAGAATTCCTGCCACCGACGCTCGAGATCCTCGTCGTCCAGGTGTTCCTCGATCAGGTCGGTCACCCAGGCAGATACTGGCTTTTTGCGGGCGGCTTTCTTGATGCGGCTCGCTACCCGTTCGGGCACGCTAATCGTGATGCGGCGAATCGTCATAACATCAACATAACATAAACATGCCTGCGAATCACTCGGTGACCGTGAACGGGACGCGGCCGACGAGCTGCCCGTCTTCCGTCTCGACGTCGACCGTCCACCGGCCAATGAGGTTCGGAGGGAGCTCCTCTTCGGTCAGGTTCGATCGAAGCCGCACGGCGCCGAAAGGTCCGGAAACGCGGGACGTGTCCTCTTCGGCGCGATGTACGTCGGCTCCGTCGTGCCGCCATACGTGAATGAGCCGATCGCCTTTGCCGCCGGGAACGACGACATCGGTCACCGCGATCAGCTGTCGAATCACCGAGAAGTGAAGAGAGCGCACCTCCATGGTGAGCCGCCCGTCGGCGAGCTGCTCGTGGCCGACGGCAGCGGAGGAGAGGTGCATCGGGACGGGCGGAATCGATCGGCGGATCGCGTACACGAAGCAGACCCCCGCCACGATGCTTCCCAGCAAGAGCGCGGTGTTGAGTCTTTTTTTCAGCGCGCTCGCGCGCACGTGCAACGTCCAGAAACTCACGACCGTCAAGAACGCGGCCGATAAGAGAGATATCAGCGTGCGCGTGTTCGGCAGGAGCGCGGGAATGAGCAGATTCATCACCGCGAAAAGCGTGGTGGCGTGAAACGTCGATGCCAGCGCGCGGAAGCGTAGCAACCAGCGGTCGAACACGAGGTCGAGGGTGGACACCACGGCGCACACGCCGAGCAAGCAGACGAACCAGACGTTCGGCGCGTCGAAGGTCGTCGACTTCCAGTAAAACGGAAGCAGAAAGAACAGCATGCCCTGATAGAGATTCTTCAGGGCATAGGACATCACGAAAAAGACGCGGGCCTTCGTGGTTGCATCGACGGTCATGTGCGGCGCATCCGCACCGAAGAGGCGAAAGAAGAGCACGACCAAGAGCCATGCCACGCCGATCGAAATCGAAAGCCACCGCGCGTTCTCGAATCCTTTTTGGGCGAATGCCACCACGAACGCGCCGAGCGCGAGCGCGTAGAGGGAGTGCAGCCACCAGAGCTTTCGTCCGTGAAGCGCCACGAACGCGCGGACCCGTTCGCGGAGTCTGCGCTGAATCTGGGAGCCTGCGTCGGCGTTCGCGTCTTGGGCGTCGGGGGGCATGCGGGAGTGCGAGGTCTATCGCGACCTCGCGGTTTTCGCACGCCCCCCGGTCGCCGGGCCCTGCACCGCCTCGCTGACTGAACCGGTG